>JACREP010000038.1 GCA_016218185.1 Candidatus Gottesmanbacteria bacterium
CAACAGCATGGACAACGTTAGCTGATTGGGAAGCAGCTTCAGCAGGTGGAATTACGTTTAATTCTACCCTGAACAATGCAGTAACAAAGCGGTATGGCATCAAGGTACAACTCGATGCTTCTGCGGATAATACGTGGCAGGGAAAAACAGTGACTTTCTCTATTGAAGCCATGGGTACGCAGATTTAAGGTTTTTGGTTTTTCGGGGGCCACTGCTTTCCGAAAGGTTAGTCGTGGCTTCCTACTAAATCAAAAACCCGTATGAAACGTCTGCGGTCAGTACTCAAATGGATTGGCTTTATGCTGAACCTTGCGAAGGGTCCGGCGTTTGTGGTGGTGGTCGGATTAGGACTAATCTCGCTTCTTACATCAACAAGTTTACCGTGGCGTTTGCCCTTCAAACCCTTCCTCGTCACTTCCGGCAGCATGCGGCCAACCATAGCCGAAGGTT
Source organism: Candidatus Gottesmanbacteria bacterium (assembly GCA_016218185.1). GTDB lineage: Bacteria > Patescibacteriota > Microgenomatia > UBA10105 > UBA927 > JACREP01. The sequence continues at coordinate 451 of JACREP010000038.1, forward strand.
CCGTTGTGTTTGTCGATCGCCGAACCGCTGAAGTCAAAATTGGGGACATCGTCACCTTTTTCCGGCCCGAGAACGCCAGACAAAACGTCACCCACCGAATTGTTGCCATAGAAAATAAAGACGATAAAACGCTCTATAAAACAAAAGGCGATGCCAACAACGCGCCGGACACTTGGTCTATCCGTAGAGAAGCAATGTGGGGAAAGGTCCTTTTCAGTATTCCACTGCTTGGGTACCTCATCAGTTTTACCAAAACGCGGCTCGGCGTGCTTTTGGTCGTCGTTTTACCTTTAACCATTATCGCCATTGATGAGCTTCGGGTAATTATTTCTGAAATTAAAAAAATCCGACGCAAGAAAAAAGGTAAAGAAAAAACTTCCCAAACAGCCACTATTGTTTCACTTCTTACCATTCTTTCGTACACCGTATTTGCAAGCCAACTGCAAACCACCATCAGCGGATTTTCCGATACGCTCTCGTCAACCAATCAGCAAATTTTCACCTCCTGTTGGGAAACGCCTGCTGCGCCAACCCTTGTAGCACCTGTGGATGATGCGTCCACTGCCGACGCCGATGTCACGTTTACGTGGAATGCAACGACCAGCTCGTGTCCGACGGCCACACTTGAGTATAACTTCCAAATTTATTCCGATGCGGGACTTACGACACTCGAAGATGAATCCGGTTTCGGACTGGCCACTACGTATACCTACACCTCCATTCCTGAAGGAGAATACTGGTGGATCGTGCAGGCACAGGATCAATATGCCAATTCGGTAGATAGCGCCGACTACCACCTCATCGTCGACCGTACCGCACCCACGGCGTCTCTTTCTGTCACCGGCTCATGGCTGAAAGAAGTTTCCGAAACCATCACCAACGGCGATTTTGAAACCGGAGATACTTCCGGCTGGACTACGGCAGGCAACGCGCAAATCCTTGCATCCGACACAATCGCTGATCCGGCAACAACGGTCAATCCCAATACCGGCACCTCAATGGCGAGAGTCGGCGACACAAGCGATCCCGGCAACTTTGTCTGGGAAAACCGTCTCATGCAATCTTTCACATCGGGCGCTAAAAGTTTATCGTTCTATTACAATCTGTTTAGCCGCGACAACAACTGGGACACCCCGGCCTTTTTCGCCCGCCTCAACGGGCAGGAAATATACCGGCACGATGACTTGGGAAGCGACGGCGTGAACGCTCTTTCCACCGGCTGGACCCAATTTTACTATGACCTTAGTACTATCGTAGATCCTACTATCAGCATTATTTTCTATGCAGGCAACACCAACGACACCAATGCCCAATCGTGGGTGTATATCGACGACGTCACGACGTACTTTGTCTCCGCGCCGTCAAGTGCTACCTACACGATCACCGGCACCGACGCAAGTTCCGGCATCGACCACTATGAATATAATATTGACAGTGCCGGATGGACCATCGGAGATACTTTCACGGTGCCAGCCGGCGGCATGCACACCATTGATTACCGAAGTGTTGATGCCGCAGGCAATACGTTTACCGCGACAGTCCAGCTTATCACTGATGCCACGGCACCTTCAGCGGTTACGGATTTGTTCGCAGTTACTACGGAAAATAGCGCAATTTTGACATGGACCGCGCCGGGCAATGATGACGGAACTCCGCCCACCGGCCGGCCCGCATCCTACGATATCCGCTGGACCAAGATGGCGGGAGGCGCGGTTGACTGTACGGGGTTTGACTTTGACACGGCAACAGCAGTTACGAAGCCTCCCAGCCCGCAGGAGTACGGATTACCCGAAACCCTTGAGGTTATGGGGCTTGACCCGTCGTCCAACTACTGTTTTACACTCAAAGCAAAAGACGAAGCACCCAATACCTCTGCGATCTCTAACATTGTATTTGCAACAACCCTCGTCGGTGCCGCGGTGAACCCCGGGGACGTAATCATCAACGAGCTCATGTGGATGGGCACGAGCGTTTCAC
>JACREP010000042.1 GCA_016218185.1 Candidatus Gottesmanbacteria bacterium
GACTCATTCCGTAATCCCCCGATTGTTTCTTGTTATCTACCACATTCCAGCCGTTTATGACATTGGTTGCCAATCCCAACAGGAATTCCCCGTGAGCCACTGATTCTTCCGGATTCGGGACCGGCCACGTTGTTTCGTGCTTAATTTGGTAGTAAATTGCCTTTGGCCGCTCCCGAATCCGGAAGAATCAGTGGCATTCAGACTTTTTCATGGCCTCTTTGTCAGCCCGTGGGCAGAGCTTCGCTATTCACTTGTAGGCAACGCTATATTGTGGAAGGGCAGAGTGACACTAGCCGGGACGAGGTTGCTCCGTGTATCGGGAGAGGGCCATCGTTAACATGTTTTCCCATGTTTCAAAAATGAATAGTCCAAACAAGACCCGCAAGGTTTCCCAAAGATGTTTCTTCGTCCTATAGCACTGCCTGCATCTTTGATACATGCCGTCAGTTAGCTCCAGAATCTGGTGGATAAAAAACGCAAGCAGGTTGAATAGAAAAAAGTTAAAGGAAAGATTTTTCTGCCCATGGCCGAAGTTGTGTTCCAGATGGTAGCCCTGATTTTTCAGCGTATTAAAACACTCATTTTCGATTTTCCATCTTGCTCTGCCGGCCCTGACCATTGTCGCTACATTTTGTTTTGTTACTTCCAGATCCGTCACCCAGGCGCTTTTATATGTCACCTCTCCATCGACGATTATCTGATAGCGGAAAAAATTAACCAGAATGCTGTCCGGGCGACCGTTGAGCGGGACTGCGTTTATCCATTCGTACCGATGTTTTCTGTGCTTTTCGTCAACCGCCTCGTATTGGGTTGTCTCCCCAAGTTGTCTCTGCTCAGACACCCATTCAAATAAAGGCTTGTGATCATCTTCCTTTGCCACCAAGATCCCATGCATCTTAAGCTCATATAGCAACTCGAACATTGGCTGCTTTGAATAAAGCCCATCGCAGTTGATGATAATGTCTAGAAAGGGGTGCTCCGTACGAATCTGCGGCAGGATCCGCTTCGCAGCATTGAATTCACAATCCTGCTTCGTCGTCCCATCCTCGTTGCAAATTTCCTCCGGCATCAGCGGAATGACTTGCTTTTGATCGGGATGCACTAGGGTGGCTTGCAATATCAGATGGGAATAATTCGTCTGCCCGCTCTTATGCTCCTTTATCAAGCAGTGCGGACAAGAAATGTTCTCCGATCCAAAATATTGTGAACCATCCAAAGACAATAAGTATTGCCCCGGAAATATCTGAAAACGTTCCAGGTATTTTCCGCGCTGTAACCCCGCAAAATATTTCTTAAATGCTGGGCGGGCCGTTTCACTGGATACCTCATCCAGAATCTCTCTCATCTGACTATCGGATGGAACTTTATTGACGCCAAATAGAGTCGAGAGATTACTCCGTCGAGTGCTCACTTCCAGTTGCCTTTGAAATTCTAAAACGGAATCCGATTGAAAATACATCATCCCAACACCACCCATGGCGGTGTCACGAATACTATGCTCAACTTTTCCCTCCTGTCGCCAGTCGGGAACATCGAGATACAAGCCCCCCAAATATTTGATGAGACTCCCAAACGAAAGATGCTTTTTTGCCTCAGTTGCCTGCACAGTATGCAGATACTTCTACTACAAATTCACAAATAACGATCGCTGCATTGCGTTAGCGGGATTTCGACCTCTCATCCAACATCAAGTGATTCGGAAAAGCGTGTTTAAATCGAGGAAAAATCGTCGGGCCGGCTTTGTCATTTAGAGAGGCTCCGGCGAAGTCTTTCCCCGCGTCGTTCGGTCACCGAGTTGGTTGCTATTACGATGTCAGGGATCTGGCCGAACGACCCCAACGATTTTTTGTGCTGGTTACGCAGAAAGAAAAAAAGTAGACACACGCGCTGAGGATTTTGTTACGGAAACTTGCGTCCGTCGCGTGTGGCCCCCGCAGGCCGGCCACGCTTTATCGGAAGATCTCCCAACATCTTCGGCCGTCGCGGAACTCGATCGCCGCCGAAAAGTTCCCCCTACTTGCCTCGATAAGCTACAAAAGCGTGATTGCTACGTCGCGATATTACGAAAAGATTCTCAAAAAACGCTTCAAATAGGCTCAACAATCATTCAACGGGAACCGCTGTTAATTTGGGGTGCACGACTTTTTTTTGAGAATTTGAGGAGCGAGTCATAAGGGTGCGGTGCCACTCTTTTTTTTGACTTGTACCTTACAGTATAATATGTTGTAAGATAACAAGGGGGGAACACGGATGCCCGACAGACTTAATGAACTCGAACACAGGAAAAGCGGCGTAAAACAGCAATTGGCAGACATAGGAGATATGCGGCAAGGGACACTTACGGAAAGGTATTTGAAATGTGGAAAGCTCGGGTGTCGATGTGCGAAGGAGGATGACTACAAACACGGGCCACATTTCTCTTTGACGAAAGGAGTGAATGGCAAGACGGTTACGCGTACCATTCCAAAGCGCGCTGTTGAATCGACAAAGGCACAGATTAAGGAGTTCCAGGAGTTTCGTCGTTTAAATCAATGTTTATTGGAAGTAAGCGAAGAAATCTGTGACGCGAAGCTTGTCGAAGGGGAATCGGGGGACACTGATCAAAAAAAACTCTCAAAGAAGTTCTCAAAGTTGAAATCATCCGAGAAATCGAAGAGCTGATAGGGGAGACGGCGACCCAGTCGCTGGATTTTGAGGCGATTGAGACCGCTGTTCGTCGGGAAGCACTACGGGTGGCGGCCCGTGCTGTGGAGCAGAGAATCAATGCTGACCATTCTGACTATGTGGGGCCAGAAGCGCCCTGCTCCTGCGGGAAGTTGGCTGATTATAAGGGGCGTGTTGAGAAGACCATCAAGAGCGTATTGGGCGATATGACGTTGGGTCGAGCCTATTATCACTGTAACGAATGTGACTGTGGTTTTTACCCACGTGATCGGGCTCTTTGCATTAAGGACTCAACGCTGTCTCCGGCAGTCACTCGAATGATTGCTTCTGTTGGTGCCATGGTGAGTTTCGAGGAGGGGGCAGGGCTTATGCAAGAGCTTGCCGGAGTAAATGTAAATGCAAAACAGGTAGAGCGTTCAGCTGAGAAACTGGGCCGAGAAATCGTGGTTGATGAACGAAACCACACAGAGCCAGACATAGAAATATCGCCGACATTGTATCTGGGCATGGATGGCACCGGGATTCCTATGCGGGCCAGCGAACTGAAAGACAGAGTAGGCAAACAGCCCGATGGGACCGCAAAAACGAGAGAAGTAAAGCTATGCACCGTCTGGAGTGCCGAGGGAAGAGATAAAGACGGGGTGCCACAACGGGATGAGGGATCGATAAGCTATTCAGCCGCCATAGAAAGCGCGGCGATGAAGGATACCGCCGAGGGGCCATCGGCATTTGCCGAGCGCGTTCTTCGGGAGGCTGCCCGACGCGGTTTTAATAAGGCCCCCAGGCGAGTCGTGCTGGGGGATGGGGCACCATGGATTTGGAATATGGCGGATGAATACTTCCCAGATGCCATTCAGATCGTCGATAGATTCCATGTAAAGCAGCATCTTACTGACGTAGCCAAGGCGGTATACGGGTCAGAAAGTGATATGGCAAAGGTGTGGGGCAAACAACTCCGCGACAATCTTGACGACGAAAAACTCGATGAGATTCTAGCTGCCCTCGCATCTCATTCCGCCCGCTGTGAGGAAGCTCGGAAATGCATCGACTATATCAACACCAACCGCAATCGGATGCGGTACGTTAAATTCCGGGATCAAGGATTGTGTACTTCCACGGGCGTAGTGGAAGCAGGCTGTAAAGTGACGATTGGCACTCGCCTCAAGCGCGCCGGTATGCACTGGACCCTGTTGGGTGCTAACGCCATCATTGCCCTACGATGCTGCAAACTCAGTGGTCGATTTGAAAGCTTCTGGGAGCGCCGTGCCGCCGTAGCATAGTTCACGGGTGACTCCACAACCGGATTTGGCGAAACCTTTTTGGGCGGGTCTTGGGCCATTTGAGATTGCCCTGACGACGATTATCTCCGCGTGGTCGCAGAAGCAACTTGGGTGACTTCGGCGGACTCTTATGGCTGCGACCAGCCCGCCCAAAAAGCTTCCGCCAAATCCTTTCCCCCGAATCAGCGTAGGGAAAGACAAAAGAGGGGGCTGGTTTCGGCCATAAGAGTTCGCCGAAGCCACAGAGTCCTCTTCCGAAACCACGCGGAGATAATCGTCGTCAGGGCAATCTTAATGGTCTAGAACCCCCTCTTTTGCCTTTCCCGTGAACTTCGCCTGAGATGCTTCCCCTCCTATCCGGACTCCGTTATCTCAGAAATTTGTCGTGCACCCGGAAAAAGTTGTTGTGGCATTGAACCTGGATTTTGCATTTGGAATGTGAACTCGGCCGAGGAAGTCTTTGTTATATTGAATCTTTACGACGCGGA
>JACREP010000041.1 GCA_016218185.1 Candidatus Gottesmanbacteria bacterium
CTCCATCAATAAAGCAAGAAAGTAAACACGTTGATAGCCAAGCATAATGCACACACACACATGCACACACCTGGTGTGGGATAGCTAGACACCTACGGAATGTTCGGATAATGGCATTTCTTCATGGGCTCTTCTTTAATACATACTGCGTCGACGGGCCTTTGCCTATGCGCGCAAGAAAACCATGGCCGGTAAGATACTTGAGCCGGCGCTGTGCCGTACGTTTCGTGATATGTGTGGCCAGTATAATCTCGTTTATCCCAATTCTACCGAAATTTGCCACTGCGTGAAGAAGCTGATAATCCTCCGGAGTAAGCGTCACGACGCTTGTTTTACTCTCGGAGAATCCGGCAACCACAATCTTGTCCTGTAAGTCTTGCGCAACAGCAAGAAACCCTTCGATAAAATAAGAAAGCCATGGCGTCGCATCCGCTTTTCGTCTGCTCTCATAATCTTTCCCCTGGTTTAACGCAGCATAATATCGCGGACGATCGGAATAATAGTATGTATCAGGTACGAGTACCCCGCGAAAATCATAACCCCGTTGCCGCAAATAGAGTAACGTCAGAAGCCGTGTAACCCTGCCGTTTCCGTCGGAAAACGGGTGGATAGAAACAAATTCAAAGTGCAGTAAGCCGGCGGCAAGAAGAGGGTGAAGACCGCCAATCCCCTGCGAAAGCCACTCAAATAAGCCTGAAATAAGCCCGGATATGCGGCTGCTCTCCGGACCCTGATATTGCATCATCTCTTTTCCATTTTTGATATCGACAATATATATCGGCGTTTTGCGGAACTGCCCAACCTTGGCAGGGGGCAGGAGATTTTTCATGACGATCCGGTGCATCGCAAGCATATCATTTGCGGTAATTGACGAACGGTCTTTCCCGCGTTTTTCAATAAAATTCAATGCTTTTTTATAATTTACAACTTCTGCAACGAACCGCTCTGAAGCATTAATTTTTTGCCCTGAAAGCACCATCGCCACCTGCTTTTCGTTCAAAGGGTTCCCTTCAATGCCCGTTGAACTTCTGGTCGCTTCAATTGCAGCCCGCTGACGGAGTACAACTTCCCTTGTCGGAAGGATGCGACTTCGCTCAATAATTATTCGAATCCGCTCTATTTCGGCAATCTGCGAATTAATTTCCGGAGTAATGGTAAATTTCGGTTTATACATAGTATGGATAGTATATCACGAATCGCGCCATAATCGCGCCATAATCGCGCCACATTACGGAATGTTCGGATAATGGCATTTTTTCCACTTCTTGCCGCTTCCGCACGGGCACGGGTCGTTGCGTCCGAGCTTTTTCGTAACAATCGGTTGGGCAACCGAAGTTTTTGGTGTATTGGTCTGCATGCGGCGGACGGCTTGGGTAATTGACGGTTGCAAATTTTGATTGGTCGGATTGGTAGTATTGGTCGGATTGGTCGGATTTGGCCCCGAAGGGGCCAACTGCACCTGTACTTTAAATATCCGATGAACTATATCGCTGTCAATGGCGGCAATGAGCCGCTCAAACATGGAAAACGCCTCATTTTTATATTCAACCAAAGGATCACGCTGGCCGTATCCCCGAAGTCCGATGCCCTCACGCAAGTCGTCGATGGCATCCAAATGGTCCATCCAGAGATTATCAATAACCTGCAAACTCACCCACCGCTCAATTTGCCCCATGACGTCTGCGCTTACTTGCTTTTCCCTAGCCTCATACATATCAGAGGATAACTTCGTCAAAAAGTCGCTGATATCCGCAATCGCGTGCAGCTGCTCTAATTGTTTAAAAAGCTGCTGCTGGGAGATTTCATCAAATGGAATGATGGAGACAAATTCTGAAACTATTTTTTCCCGATCAAATGTGGCTTCGTTGTCCGCCGCATACAGGGTAACCACATTGGTGAGTTCCGAAGAAATATCTGCAAGAATTTTTTCCTTCTGCCGTTCTCCCTCCAAAATCTTCCGGCGTCTGCGGTAGACAATTTCGCGCTGTTTATTGAGTACATCGTCGTAATCCACCAGGTGCTTGCGGCTGTCAAAGTGGAAGCCTTCCACTTTCACCTGCGCCTGCTGGATGGCGCGGGATACCATGGCGTGCTCGAGTGGCACATCCTCGTGAAGCTTGAAAACCGTCATGAGCTTGGCTACCTGCTCGCCGCCGAAAAGCCGCATGATGTCATCCTCCAGCGATACATAGAACCGGCTTGACCCCGGGTCTCCCTGGCGGCCGGACCGTCCGCGGAGTTGATTATCAATCCGTCGAGATTCGTGCCGTTCAGTACCGATTACGTGCAATCCGCCGGCTCCCACCA
>JACREP010000044.1 GCA_016218185.1 Candidatus Gottesmanbacteria bacterium
CACGGATTGGTGGAGCTCCGGCGGCGGATTCTGGGGCGGGGGTGGGGGCAGTAGCGGCGGCAGCTCCGGGGGGTTTGGCGGCGGCGGCTCCGGGGGCGGAGGATCAAGCGGCGGGTGGTAGTTACGGACAGTTATTGACTCTCCGAGGTACATCCGCGCCACAATCCCCGATTATCCTCTCGTGCTTCCCGCTCGGCTTCCAAAAATTGCTGGTTGTACTTCACGTCCGGCGGAAATGTTGCCGCATGGGCAAACCCCTGGCGCACCAACCAGTCATTCACCATCACCTCACCTGCCTCGCCGCCAGGCGGGCCAACCCAAACATACCGAAGGAGCCGTCCGTATTTGTCCGTCTGGGAAATATCTTTTTCCAGTCTTACCGTCTTGCCGTCTACGAGTCTTTTATTCTCTTCCTTGGCCTCGGCCGCAAAACACTCGACCGCCTGGTCCGGATGTACCAACTCCGGCGTATCGATGCCGATGTAGCGCACTTTTTTTCCATCCGCAAGTTCCACCGTGTCGCCGTCAATCACGCGCGCGACGATACCAGTTTTTTCTTGGTTTGTTTCGCCGAGAAGCGATATCGACGTTGCCTCCTTCGGTATTTCAATATTTCTATTGGATTGAAAAGGTTGCGTGTTGAGTAAAACAAAAAGTTGACTCACCCCAAATCCGAGGAAAAAAATAGCTACTACACTGAAAAATTTTCTCATTCTAGATATACAAATTTTACCCCGACCGGAGCGCCATTTGTCGTAGTTAGTGCATTTTGCCTATCACGCTCATCAATTGACGGTACGTAAACTCTGGGTCAAATACTGGATAGTTATGTCCCCGACCGGGAAATATGTCCAAGGTTGATCCAGGGGTCAATTCGTGCATCGTCTTCCCGACGGAAACGGGTACAATCCCATCCTCTTCTCCCCAAAAATATGCTGTAGGAATCTGAATTTTTGCCAGATCTTCTGCGATATTAAAGTTTGGCCCTTTCGTCATAAACCACGATAGTTCTTTGGAGTGCCTGCGAGCGGTATAAATAAGCGTCTGTGCCGCGGCAATAACTTCCTGTATTTGTTTGCGGTCGGGGCGGTTAAGGATGGCACGCAGTTCCTTTTTCTTTGCCCGCAGAAATGAATGCATCGTAAATGTAATCGGCAATCCGGGCGGATCCATCGCGATGACCTGAATCGCTCGTCCTTTGTTTGCCAAAAGAAGCGCAAGCGTCCCACCGAATGAATGGCCTACGATCGCGAATTTGGAAACATTTAATGCCGCAAAAAAATTCTGGTAGGTTGCAATGAAATCCTCAAGTTCCCAATCGTTGGTAATGGCAAACGAATCGCCATGCCCCGGATGCGTTGGCGCAATGACTCGATAGTGTTTCGCAAAGAGTGTCAGAAACGGAAGATATGCACGCGGGGTTGCAATGGCGCCGTGGAAAAATACCAGCGGCTCACCTTTGCCACCTTCAAGATACACCAACTCGCCGACCGAAAGCGCAACCCGCTTTTCTTCCATGGATGTAGTATAGCAACTCAAGCAACACAAGTTACTTGGTTACTTAGTAAAACAAATACGTCTTACTAAGTAACTGGCCTTGCTGGACTTGCTATTAGGCTCTTTCCAAATACACCCCGGTTTCTGTATCAATGGCGATCGTATCGCCTTGTTTGATAAACAGCGGCACGGCCACGGTTGCACCGGTTTCCACGGTCACCACTTTGGTGGCACCGGACACGGTATCGCCGGCGACCCCTTCTTCTGCCTGGGTTACGGTAAGCCGCACTTTTTTAGGGAACCGCACGCCCGCTGCCGCTTCATCATTGACCAAAATCTGATACGTGTCATTGGGCTTGAGGTACTTCACGTAGTCGCCCAGCAGCCCCGCCCCAACGGTAAACTGATCGTAGGTGTAATTATCCATAAACACGTAGCCGCCAGACTCTTTGTACAAATACTGCATCTCGCGGGTGTTGATGGGTACCTCGGTCACGGACTCGCCGGACTTGTAGGTAAAGTCCTGTACTTTGCCGGTTTTGAGGGATTTTAGGCGGGTGCGCACAAATGCCGACCCTTTGCCGGGGTTGACATGCTGGAACTCCACAATGGCATGGGGCTCGCCCTTGAATTCGATGAATAAGCCCTTCGCAAATTGGGCTGTTGTTATAGTACCCATAAACGAAAATGCCCCCTGGGGACTGCTTTATTATCTCACGAACATGTGATTATAGCAATCAAAATATTTATTGGATTATTGGATTATTCCGTTCTCCAAAGAGAACGGTTCCCAGCCGTACCATCGTTGCTCCCTCTTCTATGGCCACCTGATAATCTTGACTCGTTCCCATGGACAATACGGATCCCAACGCCGGACATTTTATTCGCAATGTTTTCGAAAAACTTTTTAATGATTTGAATATCGCTCGATTGTCTTCAGGATTTTTCACCGCCGGAGGCATGGTCATCAAACCTTTAGCCACCACATGTTTATATGGCATATGTTCACATGGTAACATGCTAACATGACGGAACCCTGATTTCCCAGTCTCCCCCGATACATTGATTTGAAAAAGCGTGTAAAGTTTTTTGTGTAAATTCCCTGCCGCCTCGTCCAGCTTTTGCGCCAACCCAACAGTGTCCACCGAGTCCACCCAGTCGAACAATTCAACCGCCCGTTTCACTTTGCGCGACTGCATATGGCCGATCATGTGAAAGATTGCGTGCTGTTTGATTTCGTCGGGCAGCTGCGCATATTTTTCCGCAAACTCCTCAACATAATTTTCCCCAAAATGCCGAACTCCATGAGCATATGCTTCCTCTATTACACTAACAGGAAGCGTCTTGGTTACCGCAACCAGCGTTACCGATTGAGGAAGAGAAATGATGTTCATGATGCAAACAAATCCTTTGCCGGAAAAAAGAGAGTATCGC
>JACREP010000043.1 GCA_016218185.1 Candidatus Gottesmanbacteria bacterium
AGGTGTGACAAGAAGTATTCCTAAAATATAGAAGGCGAAGAGCTGACCCCCGCGGGCCCACTGTTTCGTTCTCACCGTTTCCCACAAAAGATATACCAGCGTCAATCCCGCAACATAAAGACTAATCTGAAAATGTCCGGAGAAAAATGAAAGTGCTAATCCCAGCGTCAACAGGCACAGAGTCCACCAGGAATACTTCTTGAAACCACTGTGTATCGCAAAAAGAGTGACCGGCAGCCAGAGCGCTGCGAATCCAAGCGTCGCGTACGCCATCCACACGACGATAAATCCGCAAAACATAAAGGCAACGCTTCCGACCAGGCTTGCTTCGGAAGACCGATCCAGTGATCGCAAAAAACCATACATAAAAAGACCGGCAAGCAACGGCTGCAGAAGCACGAGTACGCTCCATGCATCGATCATCGGCAGTAACAAAAACAAAAGATTGAACGGTGAAAAGACAGCAGTCTGGTAATTAGCCGCATGGATCGTGCCAGAAAAACTATATGGGTTCCATAGGGGCACGTGTCCAGTTTTCCAGGTGTCAATGGTCAAGCGTTTCCATGGATAGATTTGGGTGATCACGTCCGGCATGGCGTTATTTTTGAGCGGCATACCATACTCCGCGCTCCAGGGGGCAAAAAATGTGACAAGATATTTTGACGGAAACGGTATCAACCCTTTCAAAAAATACGGCGAGGAGAAAATGAACCAGGCAGCAATGATTATCAGTATCGCCCAGTGTCGTTTTACCAGCCTCATTTGAACTATTTTCTTTATTAAATCATTCATTGGCTTATTGGTCGGATTGGGTTATTGGTCGGATTATCTTGCATCTCCCACAGCTTAGCGTACGTTATAAATATGCTGAATGCCTGGTATATACTTTCGATCCACCCGATAGTCCCTGCTTTCCGCCCTCCTTGCCGGATAAATGAATCCCAAAAAGCCGTCGTCATCACCCGCAACAGGCGCCACCAGACAATCGGCGGATGCCCTGCATCGAACCGGAGCTTAGACTCCACTTCCGACCACTCGTTGGTTTTCGCCACCATCTCCTCACGTGTCCGATGCGTTGTATGAATGAGCGAAGCGCTCAACCTTCCTATTTCCCCTTTTATTCTTGCCGTCTCATGAAGCTGTCCAAACCACCCGATGAGTGCGTCTTTCCTCATTAAACGAAGAATATATTCATCAGCCGGCCACGGGTGGCCTAAGTAATAATTTTTCCGCCGCAATTCGTATCCGCTGATAGCTGACGACTGAAAGCTGATGACTTTTTTTATTTCCTTTACTAGCTCCTCTGACACGATTTCATCGGCATCAACATACAGAAGCCACTCTCCGCTTGCTTTTTTCTTCCCTAAATTCCGAAGCTTGGAAAAGTCATATGTTTCCGGGGCGGAGATAGCCGACGCTCCTTGCTTTTTCGCAACTTCCCGCGTGCCATCGGTGGACCCATTGTCCACTACGATCCGCTCGTCCACCCACGCAACGGAGGATAAACACTTGGCAATTCTGCTTTCTTCATTTCTCGCAATAATGATTGCTGATATGTTCATTGTTTTCCCAATCTCCCAATCAAAGCATCTAGCACTGCTTTTCTCCGGATAGAAGAGCCACCAATAATTGTACGAGTCGCCTCACGAAGAAGTGCGAACTTCGTGCGAAGTGGTGCGTAGCGAAACCCTACAAGTAAACGGTTTCTCGTCATATAGTACTGATGCGTGTCGCTCCCTACACCGCTTGAACCTGCGTTGGTGTGCCAAATGACCGATTGCGGCACATACAGGAGCTTGTAGCCTGCTTGTTTCGCCCGCACACAAAAATCCACGTCCTCCAGATACGCAAAAAGCCGCTGGTCCAATAATCCAATTTTGTCAAACACTTCTTTTTTTATCATCATAGAACAGCCGGTGACAAACGGCGTTTCCTGGATCCTGTTAAATTGCCCCTGATCCACTTCATCTACTCCCCGATGTGATGCGTACATATTATCCCAATCAATAACCCCCCCTGCGTACCAGATTACTTTCCCCCGTTCGTCCTTCTTATACCGATCCCTGTGATATTCATGTCCCTTGGCAAAATAAATTTTTGATCCTGCGATACCAATATCCGGATCAGTAAAAACCTCAACAATTGATCATG
>JACREP010000047.1 GCA_016218185.1 Candidatus Gottesmanbacteria bacterium
ACTCCATAAACTCTCTGTGTCCTACCTCAATGATTTTTCCGATAATTTGCTTTTATATATGTGGGATCAGGGAGTATCGACACGGAAACTGAAAAATGCCGTCAAGCTCCTCACCAGCGCCTTGCCTGAAAAAAGTGAGCAAATTATCGAAGTACGGGAGGGCATAAAGGAGGAGCTCATAGCACTCTGCGCGCCAAATCTCACGCAGGAGTTGATTAACAAACGGTTTCAGGTACGAATGAGCGAAATTTTAGTTCCGGCCCTCTTTCTGTATCCGCCGGAAGCGCCCATTCACACTCCGACGCCTATTTTGTTTCAACAAACAGGCAGCACGCGATATCGGATTTCTCATGGGAAAGAAATTGCGACGCCGCAGGTATTGGTTTTTTCAGAACGGTATGATAATTGGTGGGAACTTCGCGGAGTAAAAGCACAGCATGTCCGCACGAGTAGCGATGCGAATGCCTGGATTATTGACGGAAACCCTTCGGCGGATGAAATTGTTATCGTCTATAAAGGAGAAGAATACTTTTATTATGGCAAACTCGTGAGCATTCTTACGATACTTTTAGTCACTCTGTATCTTGGCCGTCGCATAGTTGGATCGGTAACGCATCATGATAAACGGTAAACAGTTTTTTGTGCTACTTATCCTTATCCTTTTGACGCTTCTCCTGCGCGACCTGCCGTATGTAAATGTCGTGTTTATCAACAGGATTTGGCTTATCTATTTCGCCATACTTTTTTTTGTGATTCTTGCAAGTATAAAATTTCGGGTGATTTTGGTGTGGTGCGTCATGTTTGCGCTCTTTATTATTGCATTTATTTTGACTCTTATGCGTTTGGCTTTTTTTGCTGATTTAGTCGGCATACTCATCTACTTTTCGCTTTGTGCTATTGTTATCCATAAACTGATTGGATTTACCAGGGGGCGATAGGAACATGATTTTTCCATTGTTTGTTATACTTCTCATTGGAATTATTTATCGTGCGTGGTTTACGTTGGTGCCGCTCTCCAGCGGCGATTGGCCGTTCCTTTTTGTTGAAAACATCAGAGAATTTTCGTGGCTTCCGGAGATCCGGTTTTTGTGGCTTGCGCCGTATTATCAGATTGTAACCAAGATCGTTGTTCAATATCTGCGCGTCCCCTGGGAAATAACGGAAAAACTGTTTTGGTTCCTACCATTTATTGTTCTATCGTTCGTAAGCTCTTACAAGCTTACGAAATCCGCTTTGGGTTCACTTATCTATACGACAAATACCTATATTCTCATGATTGTGGGCGGCGGACAGATGGGAGTGGCATTGGCGTATGCCCTCGCTCCTCTTGTGCTAAAGAAGTACACAGTACACAGTACACAATACACGGCGTTGATAGCGAATGGGTTATTGCTTGCAACGCAAGTGATGTTTGATCCAAGAATTGCTTTGTTAACTATATTGGCTGTCCTCCTTTATCAGATTGTTGTTGGGAAAAGCAGCATTAAGAACCTGTTTTTATCACTCGGTGTGCCAATTTTATTCACGACGATACTGCATCTTTATTGGCTGATTCCCTTAATAACCAACCCTTCAGTTGTTGGCAGGCAAATAGGCGAGGCAACTAGCGCCGCGGTGGAGTATTTAAGCTTTGCATCGTTCTCTCAAACACTGTCTCTCCTTCACCCCAACTGGCCGGAGAATATTTTCGGCAAAATTTACTTTATGAGGCCCGAGTTTCTCGTTTTACCCTTGATTGCATTTGGCAGTCTGCTTTTTCTCAAGAACTCGAAACAAAATAGAACTACGCTCTTTTTCGTGTTTCTTGCATTACTGGGTGCTTTTTTAGCAAAGGGAGCAAGCGAGCCGTTTGGTGAAGTATATATTTGGTTGTTTAATCACGTGCCGGGATTTGCGCTTTTTCGTGATCCGACCAAGTTTTATCTTTATGTCGCATTGGCGTTTAGTATGCTTATCCCTTTTTCTTTGGAGAGGGTAAATAAGGTGAAGATGGTATCGCTACTGTTTGTTATATTTTGGGCATTTACCATCCGAGAAGCGTTATTGGGTCAACTTACGGGAACATTTAAGCCTATGACAGTACCGCAGGAGTACATACGGCTTAAGGATTTTCTCTACCGGCAACCAGAGCAGTTTCAGACGCTGTGGGTTCCCGAGAGGCAACGGTTCGGATTTAGATCGCTCCTGCACCCGGCACTTGATGCAAGACTCGTATCAAAGCAATCGAGTATTTCAGGAATACTGGCCTGGATAACCAGGGAAGATACCAAAAAAGAACTTGATGCATTGCAGGTTCGATACGTGGTCGTCCCCTCTGATGTGCGCGGGGAGTTGTTTCTGACAGACAGAACGTATGATGAAGTGTTATACAACGAAGCCATTCAGGCACTTGATTCCCTCTCATGGTTAAAAAGAATATCTGCGTTTGCTCCTGTTATACTCTATGAAAATACAAGATAGTATATTTATTGCGGTTTTGGCGATCCTTCTATTGTTGCGAAAGCCGAAGTGGTTCGCTGTGGCCGGAGTCGCAAGTCTTATAGTATCTATTCCGCTATTTACGGTATGGATTTTCTTTACCGCGCAGCGCCTGATCTGGTATGCCGCAGCATTTTTCTTCCTTTCTCTTCTATTTTCCCTTCGGCGGCCTGGTAAGGTACAATAAAAGCATGCCATATACCATGAAAACCATCATACTTTCCGGCGGCAGAGGGTACAGACTCAAGGAGGAAACGGAATTTAAACCCAAACCCATGGTGACGATCGGTGACAAGCCGATGCTCTGGCATATCATGAAAATTTATGCTCATTACGGTTTTCGGGATTTCATTATGGCGCTCGGCTACAAGGGCGACGACATAAAAGATTACTTCCTAAACCAACGCATGTTCCAGTATGATTTTACTCTTTGGACAAAAAGCCGCCGTACACAGATGTACCACCCGTCGGGGGTACGCAACAAGCTGGACGATTTCCGCATCACGTTTGTGGATACCGGACTGGAGTCATTGACCGGGGAGCGTGTTCGGCGCCTGCGGGAATACCTAAACCGCGAAACGTTTATGGTAACGTACGGCGACGGCGTGAGCGACGTCAACATAGCCGAAATCCTGCGGTTTCATAGAAAGAAAAAAGTGATCGGCACCATAACCGGCGTCCACCCGCATTCGCGCTGGGGACTGGTACGGAAAAACGAAGACAATATGGCGACGATGTTCCGGCAAAAGCCGGTGCTCAATGAATATGTAAACGGCGGATTTATGGTGCTTGAACCGGAGTTTTTTGATTACTTAAAGCCCGATGAGATGATTGAAACAGGATTGGAGCGATTAGCGGACAAACGGAAGCTTGCCATTTACACGCATGAAGGATTTTGGCATGCCATGGACACGCACCAGGACGTAGAAACCCTCACTGCCCTCTGGAACAAAGGAGCTCCGTGGAAGGTATGGAAAGACTAATAGGTAAGCGGATACTGGTAACGGGCGGAACGGGATTTGTCGGCAGCCATGTGGCGGAAGCGCTCCTGGCAAAACACGCCTCAGTCGTCGTACCGTACCGGAGTATTGATCCCCGTTCGTATTTTGCAACAGCCAGCCTTGCACAACGGACAATTTTATCCGTGTGCGATGTTACCGATGCACGCCGGATATTTGACGTGGTGACGAAATACGAGATTGAATATATTTTTCATCTCGCGGCTCTTGCTACCGTGACTGCGGCATACCATAACCCTCTGGAATCAATCGTGACTAATGTTGTCGGTACTGCCAATGTTCTTGAGGCAGCCCGCCGCTTCCCGGGAGTCAAGGGAGTGATCGTTGCGTCATCGGACAAAGCATACGGTAAATCGCACAAACCCTCTGTGGAGACGGACCGGTTGGCAGGCGATCATCCGTATGAAGCATCGAAATCTTCGATGGATTTACTTTCGTCTGCGTATATCAAGACCTATGGTACGCCCGTGGTCATTACCCGATTCGGCAACATTTACGGCCCGGGGGACAATAATTATTCCCGTATTGTTCCGGGCATCATGCAGTCTATGGTCACCGGCATGCCGTTGGAGTTGCGAAGCGACGGCACGTACATGCGTGATTATGTGTATGTGGGTGATGTTGCCCGCGCGTACCTTTTCATGCTTGAACACCTTGAAGAATTCAAAGGCGAGGCGTTCAATATTTCCACCGGTGTTTCGCTTTCCGTTTTGCAACTTATCAAAAAATCAGAAAAGATCCTGAAGAAGAAAATCAACTATCGGTTTATGCGCACGGCAAAAAATGAGATTCCCTATCAACATTTGGATTGTACGAAAATTACAAAATTAGGATGGCGTCCGACGTATACTCTTGAGAAGGGGCTGCGGTTGTCGTATCGGTGGTATACCAAACACAATCGGAATTGTTTCGGTATCCACCCATCTAAGCCGTTTTGACCCGCCCACAGCTACGCAGTTTCTGGCGGGCAAACCGGCGTAAGATGGGTATATAAAAAATATCTATGAGTGTAAGGGTGAGCGATTTCATTTTCGATTTTTTTCACAAAAAAGGAGTGGGGCACGTGTTTGTCATCTCCGGCGGCGGAAATATCCATTTGGTTGATGCACTGGGCAAAAGCAAACTCCGCTATGTGTGCAATCATCACGAGCAGGCCTGCGCAACTGCGGCAGAGGGCTACAGTCGCATCAAAGGGATGGGTGTGGCGCTCGTGACCACCGGACCGGGAGGCACCAATGCCATAACGGGTGTTGCCGGCGCGTGGCTGGACAGCATTCCGATGCTTGTGGTAAGCGGCCAGGTGCGGACCGAAGTATTGGGGACGCCAAACGGCATGCGCCAGCTGGGACCGCAGGAAATCAACATCATTGATATGGTCAAACCGATTACCAAGTATGCAGTGACCGTTATGGATCCCAGGGATATCCTGTACCATTTGGAAAAAGCATGGTACCTGGCTAAAACCGGCAGACCGGGACCTGTGTGGCTGGATATACCGCTGGACGTGCAGGGAGCCAAGATTGATCCTTTAAAACTCAAGCACTTCAAGCCGGAAGAAATTCGCCCTGATTACGAAATCGATAAGAAAAAACTTCAACAACTCGTCCGTCAAACACTTGACAAA
>JACREP010000045.1 GCA_016218185.1 Candidatus Gottesmanbacteria bacterium
ATAAGATGTGTGGCATTAGGCGGCAGAGTGCTCAACCGAAAAGTCCGGCAGGGCAGTGATGGTGTGCCAGTCGGCGGGCTTTCCTCTAAAGAATGCGCATGCGGCGATCGCAACCGCGTTGTCCGTACATAATTGCGCCGGAGGCGCGAAAAAGCTGACAGCTGACGACTGATGGCTGATGGCACGTTGCAGCTTCTCACGCAGGCGCAGATTTGCCGCGACTCCGCCGGAGAGAAGGATAGACTTCGCGTTATATTTTTTTGCAGCTCGTAAGGTCTTTACTACTAACACATCCGTGATTGCTTCCTGAACTTCATAGGCAAGTGCATGAATGACAGGGTCGGACCCTGTCAAGCCTTGCGATTCTAACTTTTTCCACTCCCGTAGAATTGCAGTTTTGAGGCCGCTGAAAGAAAAATTGAGTGATTCATCGTCCATCATCGGTCTTGGTAATTTTATTTGGCATTTAGCATTTATCATTTGGCATTTTTTGGCCGCTTCCTGTATAGCCACTCCGCCTCGACTTCCGAACCCCAACAGTCGCGCCGTTTTATCAAAGGCCTCACCGGCCGCGTCATCCAGCGTCCCGCCGAGCCAGGCTAAGTCCTTAATGGATTTCATCAGATACAGTTCCGTATGTCCGCCACTAACAACTAATGAAATAGCCGGAAAGTTAATTGTTGAATTGTTAATTTGTTGAATTGTTACCTTGTCAATTTGTTGATGGTTAACGAAGTTCCCGTACATATGTGCGAGCACATGATTGACGGGTATGATGGGTTTTCCGGTGACGAGTGCGATGGTTTTTGCCGTTTCTACACCGACGAGAAGGCTGCCAATGAGTCCCGGACCCACTGTGACGGCAATTGCGTCAATATTGTTGGAGCGGAGTCGAGAACTAACATTTGATACTTCTCGACTCGCTGGTTGTACTCGCTCGCTCGAAGAATAAAGAGAGAGCGCTTCTTGTATGACCGGGATCATACATTTGAGTTGTTCGCGCGCGGCAACCTCCGGCACGATGCCGCCGTATTTTTCGTGCATCGCTGCACTTGACGCAACCACGTTACTTAAGACCTTGACCCCATCTTCGACAACCGCCGCGGCAGTTTCATCACACGAAGTCTCAACAGCAAGGATTTTCATACCGGTTATTTTACTCAAGCCCCAGGAGTTTTGCCAGTTGGGAAGTGGAGGGGGAGTGGATTTTGGGGATGACGACAAGTTGAGCACCCACCAAGGTTGCCTGCTGCTGTTTTTGGGCAAGGATCGGATCTCCTTCGGTTACCGCAATCACAGCCGGAGAAAGTTTTATTACAAAATCAAAATATTCTTTGTCGGTCGTCATCGGCGGAAGTTCAATAACTTCATTAACACAGGAGAGCGCTTCAAGCATTTCCCGGCGTTGTTGTTGGGTGTGGATGGGGCGGTGTTCATTTTTAAGCCGGCGCACATTTTCGTCTGATTCGAGTGCCACGATCAGATGATCGCCGAGCGACTTCGCTTGTTTAAGAAACGCAATGTGGCCATAGTGCAAAAGATCAAAACACCCGCCGACCAATACGATTTTTTTGTTCATTGTGTACCTCGCAAATAGACTGCCTGCCATGGACGAAAGTTTGAGGTGAATACCTGATCCTGCAGCACCTCACTGTTTCGGGTCACTTTATATCGGAATGACGTTTGTGCTCCCCAGGCAGCAAAATCCACCTGCTTGATGACTCCGGCGGGGATAGTCGGGTCGTCCTGATACAAATCCGGCGGCGGAGGGGTGATGCCCCAGACCTGATGGTTGAGAATTTCAGATCTTCTTCCGTCATTAGTGCCATACAGGTCAAAAGCCAGGGTCATGCGCTGCGTATCGATGGTCGCCTGTATTAGAATGTAGGCTGGCGTATCATTTTTAATTTTCAGATCTACCGTTGGTCCGAAGACGGTGGCATCGAGGCCCGGTTTGTATCCGCCTTCTTCGTAGTAGTGGACGCGGTACGCATGCGCCCGGCGCTCGATGATGGTAAGACCGGCATCTAACGCGGCCCGGAAAAGCGTGGTGGACACTTGACACACGCCGCCGCCGTCGCCCAAGACCGTTTTCCCTTCTTTAATAATGTAGGCAGACTGGTAGCCGGTAGCAGCGGAAATGTCGCCTACGGCGTCGTTAAAT
>JACREP010000046.1 GCA_016218185.1 Candidatus Gottesmanbacteria bacterium
GGCAGTTTAAAGCTTGATTTAGCGCAGTATCGGGAGCTTGCTGCGTTTGCTCAATTTTCAACCGATGTCGATGAGGCAACGAAAAAACAAATTGACCGCGGTGCCCGGATGCTTGAACTTCTCAAGCAGGGCAGATACGAGCCAATGCAGGTAGCAGCGCAGGTTGCCATCATCTGGGCAGGGACAAAAGGGTACCTCGACGATCTTCCTGTGTCGTCCGTAGGCCAATTTGAACGGGCATTTCTTTCGTATCTTGAGCGGGCATACAAAAAAACGCTTACGGCAATTACCAGGGAACACGTGATAACCGATGATATTGAAAAATCACTGGAAAAAGCAGTATCGGAGTGTAAGAAATCATTTACCGTTAAATAATACGTATGGCAAATATCAGACTCATTAAACGAAGAATTAAATCCGCCGGCAACATTGCGCAAATTACCCGTGCCATGGAGCTGGTCGCTGCCTCCAAAATGAAGCGTGCACAGGCAGCTGCCATTGCCGGAAAAACCTACGCGCAGAAAATTTACGACATGGTGGTGCGGTTATCCGCCAAAGCTGAAGCCCAGAAGCATCCGCTGCTTCGCAGGTCCAACCGGGCGGGCGGAAAGCGTTTATTGGTGCTTTTATCAACAAATAAGGGGTTGTGCGGAGGACTCAATGCAAATCTTTCCCGATTTCTGGTGTCGCAGTACCGCGTGCTAACGGACGTCAATGCAGTTTCGGTGGGTAAAAAGGGTACCGCGATGCTGCTGCGGACGGGCGCGGTACTGACAGCTGATTTTTCTGATACGATCCCCCGGGCGGCGGCAGTCCCTGCTCTTACTGCTTTTATTACCGAATCGTATGCCTCAGGCACATATGACCGTGTAGATGTTGTATTTAGTGAATTTCATTCCGTGGTGATGCAGGAACCGCGGATGAAAACGCTCCTGCCCATTACGATCGAAGCGCTACCGGAACAAAAGAAGGATCAGCCGATTGAGTTTTTGATTGAACCAAGCGTTGATGAAGTATTTGAAGCACTTCTGCCTCATTACATTGAAAACCAGCTTCGAGATGCGCTGTTTCAGGCGGAAGCAAGCGAACACGCCAGCCGCATGATTGCTATGAGAAACGCAACCGACAACGCTATGGCGCTTATGGAGGAATTAACGCTTCTGTATAACAAAGCACGACAAGAAAAGATAACCTATGAGATTACCGATATGGTGACCGCCCGCTTAGCGGTAGCGGAATAAACCAATGAAAAAACAAACGAACGAAAAAACTAAAGGGACGATCACACAAATCATCGGTGTTGTGGTTGATGTGCAATTTGAGGAGGGGTCAGTGCCGGCTCTGTACGAGGCGCTCGTTGTGAAAACCACGTATACGACATCAGGCAGACTCATTCTTGAGGTGGCGAGCCATTTGGGAGACGGGCGCGTCCGGACGATTGCTCTGGGCCCTACGGACGGCCTTAGACGGGGCGATGCAGTACAAGCCACCGGCGAGGCGATTTCCGTACCCGTGGGCAAAAGGACACTGGGAAGGATTTTTAATGTCGTAGGTGAGGCAGTAGACGGTAAGTCCCAGCCGCCCGAGGGAAAACGCTACCCAATTCACCGTCCCGCACCGGCATTCACCCAGCAGAGCACGAAGATGGACGTTCTGGAAACCGGCATTAAAGTGATTGATCTTATTGCACCGTTTGTAAAAGGCGGGAAGGTCGCAATTTTCGGAGGAGCAGGAGTGGGGAAAACCGTGCTTATCCAGGAGCTTATCCATAA
This sequence comes from Candidatus Gottesmanbacteria bacterium, assembly GCA_016218185.1. Lineage (GTDB taxonomy): Bacteria > Patescibacteriota > Microgenomatia > UBA10105 > UBA927 > JACREP01. The sequence continues at coordinate 1,773 of JACREP010000046.1, forward strand.
CGTCGCAGAAGTTCACGGCGGTGTTTCGGTATTTGCAGGAGTAGGAGAGCGTTCGCGTGAAGGAAATGACCTTTGGCGGGAGATGAAAGAGTCCGGAGTAATAGAAAAAACAGCACTTGTTTTCGGTCAAATGAATGAGCCGCCGGGTAGCAGGCTTCGCGTGGCACTCACCGGGCTTACGATGGCTGAGTATTTCCGCGATGAAGAAGGACAGGATGTGTTACTTTTTATAGACAATATTTTCCGATTTGCCCAAGCCGGCAGCGAAGTTTCGGCACTTCTGGGCAGAATTCCGTCCGCTGTGGGTTATCAGCCGACACTCGCATCGGAGATGGGAGCACTTCAGGAGCGTATTACCTCAACGAAAAAAGGTTCCATCACCTCCGTCCAGGCCGTCTATGTACCTGCGGACGATTATACGGATCCGGCTCCCGTGGCAACATTTGCCCATCTGGACAGTTCTATTGCTTTGGAGCGCGCCATCGCCGAGCAGGGGCTTTACCCTGCAGTTGACCCGCTGGCATCAAACTCACGCGTTCTTGAGCCGTCGATAGTGGGCGAAGAACACTACCGGGTGGCGCGCGGCGTTCAGCTGGTGCTTCAGCGCTATAAGGATCTGCAGGATATTATCGCGATTTTAGGCATGGAGGAACTTTCTGACGAAGACAAAGCGACGGTTTCCCGCGCACGGAAAATTCAGCGGTTCCTGACGCAACCGATGGCTGTTGCGGAGGCATTTACCGCCAAAGCGGGGAAGTATGTGCCCATTGCCGAAACCATACGCGGATTTAAAGAAATTCTCGACGGCAAACACGATAATAAACCTGAGCAGGCATTTTACATGGTCGGCGGCATAGACGAAGTAAAATAACCTATACATGACGACTTTTCTTCTTGAAATCATCAGCCCCGATCGGAAGGTATTTTCCGAAGAAGTCAATGCAGTAAGCGTTCCCACGTCACAGGGAATGATAGAAGTGCTTGCGCATCATACGCCCCTATTTTGCTCGCTTTCTCCCGGTGAGATTAAAGTGATCAGCGGAAATAAGGAGTATTTTTTAGCAGTCGGCGGGGGGTTTATGGAAGTGACCGCTCGCGGTGCCGCGGTTCTGGTATCCCGGGCATTCCATGCTGATGAACTCAATGAATCGGAAATTAAGCGGGCAGAGGCCGCTGCCCGCGAAGCCATAGCCAAAGGCGTAAAAGGCGATGAACTGGCAGCTGCACAGGCAGTACTCCGCCGGTCACTCGTCGAGCTGAAGGTCCTCAGGCGCAAAAAATATCGATCCCCCACATTTTTGCCGTCCTAGGTTGGGTGCCCGTATTGCGTATTGTTGACAGAGCGAAAGCTCTGGAGTAAACTCGCTGTGGCTGAAAATCCTATGAATGTTTCGTCTGTCATGAGCCGTCGTGTGACAAAAGCACGGGAACGTACAACGTTTCGCGAGTTGTGGCGTCTTATTGTGCGCAAACGGATCAATGCAGTGCCGGTAGTTGACCGGGCGAACAAATTGGTGGGGTTGGTTACCAAAGATGATCTTCTCAAATCCTTATACCCGGACTACCGTGAGTATCTGGATGAATTTGGGGCTTCAAATGATTATGAAGCGCTGGAGCGTAAAATCACAGACCGCATGGGGCTGAGAGCGAAAGACATCATGTGTACGCGCGTTATTTTTACGTTTGAAGACACGCCGATTATGCGCGCGCTTTCCCGCATGATCGTGCGACGGGTCAACCAATTGCCGGTATTAGTTGACGGTGGGATTCTTCTGGGGATTGTAACAAAAGGGGACATATTTAACGCACTTTTTAAAAAACATTTGCAAAAAGAGGGCCGGCCGAAAAAGAAACGCCGGGGTTGACAGGATGCTGTCAGGTAGGTATAGTTTAATCCCAGGAGTCAAGGACGAAGCCCTGGGATTTTTTTATGCGGAATACCTATTTGATGCTTGAAGATGGAGAAGTGATTGAGGGTGTTGGGTTTGGTGGGCAGCGTACGGCATGCGGAGAAGTTGTATTCACCACGGGTATGACCGGTTACCCGGAAAGTCTGACCGACCCGTCATTTGCAGGTCAGATCCTTGTGTTCACCTATCCGCTCATCGGTAATTACGGGGTTCCCAAGCCACAACTTCTTGATCATCACCTGATGGCGAATTTGGAGTCCGAACGGATTCAGGTGGCGGGAGTTGTTGTTTCTTCCGACGTGGAATCCCCCTCCCATTACCAGATGGGCAAGCCGTTTTCCGATTGGCTGGAAAGCCAGAACATATCGGGGATTAGCCATGTCGACACCAGATCGCTCACACAAAAAATCCGCGGGAAAGGGACACTGCGCGGTGTTATAACACCCGCGAAACAATTTAGTTGGGATGAGCGTGCCTTACAAAACTTAGTTGCGAAGGTAAGTCTTCCGCAAATTGTTGATTACAAACCGAAACGCTCCAACGGGAAGCGACTGCTCCTTATTGATTGCGGGGTAAAGCACGCAATATTGCGGGAACTTCTGCATCGCGGGTATGCGGTGAAGCGGATTCCCTGGGACACTGATCCTTTGCCTTTTACTCACGGGATTGATGGTGTGGTCTGCTCCAACGGTCCGGGAGATCCCAAGGACTGCGGGGCAACGGTAGTCAATATCAAAAAACTTCTCAACAAAAAAATCCCCTTTTTAGGCATTTGTTTAGGCCATCAGCTGTTGGCGTTGGCGGTGGGAGCGGACACCTATAAACTTCCCTACGGTCACCGAGGGCTTAACCAGCCGTGTCAGGACGTTACCACAGGCCGTGCGTATGTTACGTCACAAAATCATGGATATGCAGTCAATCGGAAGACCATCCCTAAGGGTTTTACGGAATGGTTTGTAAATCTCAATGATGGCACAAATGAAGGGCTGGTAAGCGCAAAGCAGAAAATTTGGAGTACCCAGTTTCACCCGGAAGGAAATCCCGGACCGTCCGACACAAACTGGATATTTTCATTACTATAGACACCTTTAAAGGTGAGACCTTGTTAATTACTGTATTGAGGCTGACCTTTAAAGGTCTCACCTTGACGAGTATATGAAAAAAATACTTTTACTTGGATCTGGAGCCCTGAAAATCGGCGAAGCCGGTGAGTTTGATTATTCCGGAACACAGGCCATTAAAGCACTCAAGGAAGAAGGCCGCGACGTCATCCTGGTCAATCCGAACATTGCCACCATTCAAACGTCCGAAGGGTTAGCCGACCGTGTGTATTTTTTGCCGGTGACACCTGATTTTGTAGAAAGAGTAATTACCAAAGAGAGGCCGGACGCAATTCTCCTTTCATTCGGAGGGCAAACGGCGCTCAATTGCGGCATAGGGCTCTATACGAAAGGAGTTTTGAAACGCAATAATGTGGAAATTTTAGGTACGCCGATGGCGACGATCATCGATACCGAAGACCGTGAACTGTTTGCCAAGCGGCTGCAGCGCATCGGCCTTGCGACCGCCAAAGGGGTGACGGTAAAAAGTGTCAAAGAGGGTGTAGCATATGCCGAAACGTTCGGCTATCCGATTATGCTTCGCACGGGATTTGCCCTTGGTGGTACGGGAAGCGGGATCGCGCGAAGCAGGCGTGAACTTGAGGCAATTCTTAGCAATGCATTTGCGGCGACGTCGCAAGTTATTTTGGAAGAATGTTTATACGGGTGGAAAGAAGTGGAATATGAGGTTATGCGGGATTGCAGGGATAACTGTATTACGGTATGTAACATGGAAAATTTTGACCCTGTCGGCATCCATACCGGCGAATCGGTTGTCGTGGCGCCTTCGCAAACATTAAACGATGATGAATACTACCAATTGCGGCAGATATCCATCGATACAATTCGGGAACTGGGGATCGTCGGAGAATGCAATATCCAGTTTGCACTGCATCCCAAAACCGGGCAGTACCGTATTATCGAAGTCAACGCGCGGCTTTCGCGGTCAAGTGCCCTTGCTTCCAAAGCAACAGGGTACCCGCTGGCGTATATTGCAGCAAAACTCGCACTCGGCAAGACCCTTCCGGAACTTCGAAATAGCGTCACTGGGAGTACGAGTGCTTTTTTTGAACCGGCGCTTGACTATGTGGTAGTAAAAATTCCCCGTTGGGATCTGGAAAAATATGAAGGCGTAGATCCAACCATCGGTAGCGAGATGAAAAGCGTCGGCGAGGTGATGGCGATTGCCCGGACGTTTAAGGAAGCGGTACAGAAGGCGGTTCGTATGCTGGGACAGGGCTACGAGGGTGTTATTGACGAGGATGCGCTGCGGCAGAGCAGGATTATGTTGCGAAAGCGACTCGCCACGCCTGATGCCAAGCGGATGTTTGTCATTGGCGCGGCATTGGCCCGCGGAATTACGGTTGACGAAATAGCCAAGCTCACCGGTATTGACCCCTGGTATCTCTCTTCTTTGGAACGCATCGTGTTTACTTACCAAAAACTCAAGAAGTCAAAAATACTCCCGCGTGAGCTCCTTGCTGAAGCCAAACGACAGGGATTTTCGGATATTCAGATCGCACATCTTCGATCAACGACGGAAGATTCTATTCGTTCACTTCGAAAAAAACTCGGCGTGAAGCCGTGCGTCAAGCGCATCGATACCATGGCGGGTGAGTTTCCGGCCAAAACGAACTATCTGTACATGACGTACGCGGCCGGTCAATCAGACCATCTGCCTACGTCCAAGGAAAAAAAGGTCATTGTGTTGGGGAGCGGCCCGTATGCTATCGGCACCTCAGTGGAGTTTGATTGGTGTGCCGTCAATACCGTGACAACCGTGAGGGATCAGGGCAAAAAGACCGTCATGGTCAATTGCAACCCGGAAACCGTATCAACGGACTATGATTACAGCGACTATCTTTATTTTGAGGAATTAAGCCTTGAGCGTGTTCTGGATATTTATGATTTGGAAAAGTCGCCGTTTATTCTCTCCGTCGGCGGTCAGATTCCCAATAACCTCGCGCCGAAGCTTGCGGCGTGTGGCATACCCATTCTTGGTTCCGATGCAAAAATTATTGAACAGGCAGAAAACCGTCATATATTTAGTAAGCTTTTGGATACACTCGGAGTGGCGCAGCCGGCATGGGGGGAATCTCACTCTATACGTCAGTCGGTCCGTATGGCGCGTTCCATAGGATTTCCCATACTTTTACGGCCGTCATTCGTGCTTTCGGGTAAAGCCATGCTGGTTATAGAAAAAGAAGAGCTGTTAGTTTCGTATTTAAAGTCGCTTGATCTGGATATTGGCAAACATCCTCTCGTGATGACGAGATTTTTGCAGGGCGCCATGGAATGTGATATGGACGGGGTTGCAAAAGAAGGACGCATACTGATTTGGGCCATATCGGAGCATGTAGAACACGGGGGGGTCCACTCCGGTGACGCGACTATGGTATTGCCGCCGCATTCCTTGCCCGACAGCGTGCGGGAAAATATCGTGAAGAATGCAGGTGCAATTGTGGCGACATTGGGGGTTAACGGGCCGTTCAACATCCAATTTTTAGTTTCTGACGGCAAGCCGTACGTGATAGAATGCAATCTGCGCGCTTCCCGAAGTTTCCCGTTTGTCAGTAAAACGCTTCGACAAAATTTTATCCGGATCGCCACACAGGTCGCGTTGGGGAACGGCGTGACGGTACCGGTAAAAAAAACGAAGCCTTCGTACGTGTGTGTGAAAGTGCCTCAATTTTCCTTCAAGCGGCTGCGCGGCGCTGATCCGGTGCTTCGTGTGGAAATGAGCTCAACCGGGGAAGTGGCTGCATTTGGGGTTGATGTGCATGAAGCATATCTGAAGGCGTTGCTTGCCACGGGTTTGCGTTTTCCGGATAAAAAGACTGTATTTTTGAGCCTTGGGGGAGGAGGCGGTAAACTATCGTTTCTCGCGGGCGCAGCGTGCCTTCGGCGTTTGGGTTTTACGTTATTTGCCACACGGGGTACTTATGAATTTTTGAATGAACACAACATACCGTCCCGGTTAGTGGGAAAACTTCATGAGGGGATACATCCGAATTTCGTGGACCTCCTGAAGGATAAAACCGTTGGGTTTTCCGTGGTTTTGCCTGAACGCTTTACGGATAACACCAGGACAGAAGTGACCAAGGGGATAAGCGACGGCTATATTATGCGCCGGATGTCCATAGATATGGGAATTCCTATATTTACCAACGCACAATCCGCATACCTGTTCGTAGAATCCATGGAGCGTTACCAGATTTCGGATCTGGAAATAAAACACTGGTCGGAGTATAAAGGAGAATAGTACGACACAGTACTTAAACATAGACAAATACAGTTGCGACCGGAGTTGTATTTGTATAAGTTTATGAACGATACCATGTTTTTTCAACGAGACATTCTGACCAGTGATCAGTTTACCAAGGCCGAGGTTGGGCTTATTATTGAAAAGGCAAGAGTAATGCGGAATTTGGTGGCAAGACAGGGAACCACAGATATTCTCAAGGGGAAGATTATGACAGCGCTTTTTTATGAGCCTTCAAGCCGCACGTTCGGGTCATTCATCGCTGCAATGCAGCGGTTGGGAGGAGGGATTATTCCGCTCCAGGGAGTGGTGTATTCATCCGTTGCCAAAGGGGAAAGCTTGCCCGATACCGTGCGGACGTTTGCCAGCTTTTCGGATATCATTGTGCTTCGCCACCCGACCGTGGGAGCCAGCCATACGGCGGCAGATGCCACAGACGTGCCGGTGATCAATGCCGGTGACGGCCCGGGCGAGCACCCGACCCAGGCGCTTCTTGATTTTTTTACGATCATGGATCGATTCGGCAAGGTTGATGGCCTGACAATAACCTTAGTCGGTGACCTGAAAAACGGCAGAACCGTGCATTCGCTCCTCACTCTTTTGTCGTTATACCGACCCAAAAGGGTAAATTTGGTGTCCCCATCTGTTCTTCCCATGCCAGCCGAGCGGCTGCAAAAAGCAAAACAAGCGAGGATTGCGATTTCCGAAACGGACAGACTGGAGGAAGTTCTGGCAACAACGGATGTTCTCTACGTCACTCGCGTACAAAAGGAACGCTTTGCCGACCTTGATGTCTATGAGAGGGTAAAGCACGCGTATGTGATTACCCCCGAGACAATGAAACATCTTAATAAAAACGCAATCCTCATGCACCCGTTCCCGCGTGTGGGAGAAATTGCCACAGAAGTGGACAGCGATCCGCGGGCAGTGTACCTGACCCGGCAGATCCCCAACGGCATGTACGTGCGCATGGCGTTGCTTTCACTTATTTTATGTCGCTGACACGGTTTCCCGGATTTATTGACGTGCACGTACACCTTCGTGAACCCGGTGCAACAAACAAAGAGGATTTTACCAGCGGATCGCGGGCGGCAGTGAAAGGTGGGTTTACCTACGTCCTTGACATGCCAAATAATCCGGGTGCTCCCACCATTACACCCGAACGATTGGAGGAAAAAATTCGATTGGCCGGTCAAAAAGCAATTTGCGACGTGGGATTTCATTACGGCACGGACGGACACAATGTCAACACATTCCCTACAGTTTGGCAAAACCCGTATGTGTATGGTCTGAAAGCATATTGTGATCACACCACAGGCGAACTGCTTATAGAAGATGAGATGCAACTTGAACACGTATTTAAGGCATGGAACAGCGAGAAGCCGATACTCGTTCATGGACAGGGCGAGACCCTGTCAACGTGCATAGAACTTGCTCAGACGTTTGCGCGTCGGCTCCATGTCTGTCATGTCGCCACAAAAGAAGATGTAGAAGTTATTCGGGAAGCAAAAAAGAAGAAGCAACTGGTAACTGCAGGGATTACTCTCCACCACCTGTTTCTTTCTCCTGCTGATGTGAAGCGATTGGGAAATTTTGCGTTGGTAAAGCCTGAAATCGGAGGAAAAGAAGATCAGAATATTCTGTGGGAAGCGCTTCAAGACGGTACGATTGACCTTGTTGAGTCTGATCACGCTCCGCATACCAAGAAAGAGAAAAAACGTACCAGTCCGCCGTTTGGTGTGCCGGGACTGGAGACTACGTTGGGATTGTTATGGAAGGCAGTGCACGAGGGAAAGCTGGAGCAGGCGGATATTATTCGTCTTCTGTATGATAATCCGAAGAAAATTTTTAATATTCCGGATCAGCCCGCTACGTATATTGCGCTTGATCCGAAAAAGCCTTACGTTGTTGGACATGACGGCTATGAAACCAAATGTGGCTGGAGTCCGTTTGATGGGTGGGAATTGTATGGCAAAGCCGAAACCGTTGTCTTGCGCGGCAAAACCCTTGTCCAAGCCGGTCGTCTCGTATAGCATGAGAGAAAGGGATCAACTATGGCAGATTTAACGGTGACGTATTGCGGCGTGAAGTTTCCGAATCCCTTGGTGCTTCCGTCCGGTATCGCGCAGGAAATTCCGGCGGATCATGAGCGGGCAATTAAAGCCGGAGCCGGGGGTATTACTACAAAATCATTAACCATTGAGTCGCGTGAGGGCAATCCACTCCCGCGGGTCGCGAAATATGAACAGGGGTTCCTCAATTCCGTGGGGCTCCGCGGGCCGGGAATAGAGAAAGGAAAGGTTTTGATTGAAGAATTTTTGAAAACCTCGCCGGTTCCCGTCATCGTGAGCGTTTTTGCAACAAGAGTAAAAGATTTTGAACGGTTTGCCGGGGAGCTTTGTCCGCTCAACCCGCCGCTTTTTGAGCTAAATCTTAGTTGCCCAAACGTTGATGATATGGGGAAGCCGTTGGGGTTGGGATGTGAGTCTTCCGCTGCCGCTGTCTCCGCGGTTAAAAAGATAGCCGGCAAGATACCAGTACTTGCGAAGCTTACTCCAAATGTCCCCAATATCGCGGAGGTTGCCCGCGCGTGCGAAGATGCGGGAGCCGACGGAATTGCCGCCATCAACACTGTCGGGCCCGGGATGCTCATAGATATCACGCGAAGAAAGCCAATTTTGGGCGCAAAGCGCGGCGGAGTATCCGGACCAGCCATCAAACCCGTTGCTGTGCGCTGCGTGTATGATATTTATGAGGCAGTCAAGATACCGATTATCGGTATGGGCGGGGTGACCACATGGCAAGACGCCGTGGAAATGATGATGGCAGGAGCGACCCTCGTGGGGGTTGGCTCTGCTACGTACCTAAAAGGCTATGCGGTCTATGAGGAGATAAAGAAGGGTTTAGAGAAATACATGGACAAAGAAGGGCTAAAAAGCCTTAAACAACTTGTCGGCGTTGCACACGAACTATGAAATACAACATTGGTATTTTTGGATCGGCTGTGGAGGAGTCAAAAAAGATCATGGCAACAGCTCGACTGTTGGGAAAAATATTGGGAAACCATGATCATTCAATCCGGCTTCTTTTTGGTGCGTGTCCAGGCGTGCCGTATGAAGTAGCCGCTGCGGCACAGGCAGCCAGTTCCGTCGAAATCATAGGATTTTCTTCCGAAACATCGAGAGAAGCGCAGCTCAGCTATAGTCCGAAGGACAACCTGTCCATGTATACCAGTATTCGGTTCGTCCCGAAGGGTTTTGAATTTAGCGCCAATTCCGACGTCCGCAAAAAATACCGTAACGTGCTTTTAACCGCATCGGTTGATGCAGGCATCGTCGTTTCGGGACGATGGGGAAGCCTGAATGAGTTTACGGATCTGTATGATATGGGGAAAGTCATCGGCGTGTTGACCGGCACCGGCGGAGTTGCAGATGAACTTCCCTCCTTATCTAAAAAGATCCATAAACCCAGCAAGGCAGTAGTACTTTTTGACTCTTCACCGGAACAACTCGTAAAGCGCATTATTGAGGAACTAAAGCGTCGCACGTTGCCTAAGAGTTCGTAAAGAGGTAAAATGGGTTAGATATGCAAACGAACGTTCTTAACTATCGAATCATCCTCGAGCCAGATAAACGAACCGGCACAAATGAGGCCGGCTACGCTGCATATTGCCCGACGCTTGGATTGGCTGACGGAGGAGATACGATCGAAGAGGCAATTGCCAATATGAAAAAACTTATTGAATTTCACTTGGAGTGCTTAATAAAAGAAAAACAACCGTTGCCAGTAGATAGCGAAGAGGAAATTGTCGTAACGACAAAGGTGCACATACCAAAAGATCAAAACTTCTCGTTTGCATGAGCAAAACACCACGCGGAGTAAAGCCTGCGGATGTACTTCGAGCCTTGAAAAAAGAAGGGTTTGGTGTTGACCGCCAGACCGGAAGCCATGCGCGGCTCAAGCACCCCGATGGCCGCGCGACAAGCATCGCACTCCATCATAAGCCCATGTTCCACGGGACGCTTCGGAAAATTCTCAAGGAAGTAGACATATCTGTTGAAAAGTTTCAGAAGCTGCTCAAATAGGAGAGTTTTATGACGTTCTACCAAAAACTTAATGCGATTGTCCAAAAACAAAACTCGCTCGTGTGTGTGGGGTTGGATAGTGATATACAGAAAATCCCCAAGCATATACGCGTTGGAGAACACCCCCAAACAACCTTTAATAAGACGATTATCGACGCGACCCACGATCTGGTGTGTGCCTACAAGCCGAATGCGGCATTTTATGAAGCGCGCGGCAAAGCAGGGATTGAGGCGCTCAAAATGACCTGTGACTACCTGCGGGAGAAATATCCGGAAATAGTGCTTATTCTTGACGCGAAGAGGGCAGACATCGGAAGCACCAATGAAGGGTATGTGCAATTTGCTTTTGATTACCTGGGCGCTGACGCCATCACCCTGCATCCTTACTTAGGGAAGGATGCGATACTTCCATTCCTTGAGCGGAAAGAGAAGGGGAGTTTTATTCTTTGCCGGACAAGTAACCCCGGCGCCGGCGAACTTCAAGACCTCACAGTAGTGAGGTCGCAGTCCTCCGAAGCGGGAGCGTTGGAGGGCAAGTCACTTTATCAAATAGTTGCCCAGAATGTTGTTAAAGACTGGAATTACAATGCGAACTGCGGTCTGGTGGTCGGCGCTACCTACCCTAGCGAACTTGAAATTGTACGACGTATTGTGGGTGATATGCCAATTCTTATTCCCGGCATCGGTGCGCAAGGCGGCGATGTGGAAAAGACGGTGAAAGCCGGTGTTGACAGTCAAGGCAAAAACGCTATTATCAACGCATCCCGTAGTATCATTTTTGCCTCAAACGGCGAAGATTTTGCACAAATTGCGCGCAAAGAAGCGATGAAATTGCGAGATGAGATAAACAAATACCGTTAACGTGTTATGGAAGACGTTGTAACAATTCTTAAAAAAATTGGTGCGGTGATGACAGATAGTCATTTTGTGTACACGTCGGGTAAGCACGGGAGCGTGTATATCAATAAGGATGCGCTGTACCCGCATACGATCGAGGCTTCAAAAGTGGGAAAGCTATTTGCGGAAAAATTTAAGAACGAACCTATCGATGCTATTGCGGCACCGGCATTGGGAGGCATTGTTCTTTCCCAGTGGACTGCGCATCATCTGTCGGAAATGAACGGCAAGGATGTATTGGGGCTGTATACCGAAAAAATGGAAGACGGGAGTCAGGTATTCCGCAGGGGGTATGACAAGCTGATTGCTGGCAAGAACGTATTGGTCATAGAAGATTTGACGACTACCGGCGGATCGGTCAAAAAGGTGGTTGATGCGGTACGTGCCATCGGAGGCACAGTGATAGCAGTGTGCGTTATGGTTAACCGTGATCCCAAAAACGTGAACAGCGACACCGTCGGCGCGCCATTTTCTGCACTCGGGGTACTGCAGGCATCCGCGGTAGATGCAGCAGATTGCCAGCTTTGCAAAAAAGGCGTACCCATCAACACGAGTGTCGGCCACGGAAAGAAATTTTTGGAAGAAAAGGGCAGTTGACAGCGTTCATTTCACGGTGTACGTTTAGTAAACTATGATAACGGATGCGGATATCAAAAAACTCAGGAAAGTCTTTGTCACGAAAGGTGACCTTCAGGCAATGGAGGAGCGACAGGATCGAAAATACGCCACGAAGGATGGAGTAAGGGAAGATATTCGAAATCTTAAGGAAGACCTTCTTGATGCAATGAAAAAGCAAAAGGAAGAAATTATTGAATCGGTTGCCGAGGTGATACGTGATGGCATTAATCCGATCCTCGATGATCACGAAGGGCGCATAGCAAAATTAGAGAAACGCATGCCTGCAATTGCGTAATATAATCACCGTGTATGACCTCAACGGCCATTACTGTTGTTACCCATCCACTCATTAATCATTCCTTAACCATTCTTCGCGATAAAAGTACGCAAACGGAGGAATTCCGGCGGCATGCGGATGTGGTGTCAAAGGTGCTTTTGATTGAGGCAACGAAGCACATGCTTCTCAGGGAGAAAAAGATCGAGACCCCGCTGGCCCCTTTTGCCGGTAAAAAACTTAAAGACGATGTTATCGTCGTTCCGGTTCTGCGTGCAGGTTTGGCCATGCTTATCGCCCTTCGAGACTTGTTGCCCGCTGTATTGGTGGGTTTTATAGGACTTGAACGCGATGAGAAAACGGCAATCGCACGGGCCTATTATGAAAAAATACCAAAAATATTTTCCACACATATAGTCCTCGTCATTGATCCTATGTTGGCAACGGGAGGTTCGATGGACGATACGCTTAAAGCGGTCAAAGGCAAGGGCGCCAAACGGATCGTTGCCGTTTCTATTGTTTCCGCGCCGGAAGGGATTAAACGGGTTACCGAGAAACATCCAGATGTCCCTATTGTCACTGCTGCCATTGACAGTCACCTCAATGACCGCGCCTACATCGTCCCGGGCCTGGGCGACTTCGGCGACCGATATTTTGGTACATAAATATCGTCATATAAAACTTCCTCAAAGTTATTTGTTAAGTAAAACCAAGTTTAGCGAATAAGAGTGGAAAAAATCTACGACAAATTCATCAGCGGCCGCTGTCAAATTTGTAGTAGCTGAAGCTTCGGAAGTATGAGTTGATATGCTTTGTCACCGTTCCACCACCGGGGAAGAAGCTCAAAAGGCAGTTGAGGGTCATCTTTGAGAATGGTGAGAAATGCAATGAGCATCCAATGGTCGAGGTGTTCGGATCGTTTGGTTTCTTTGATCCATTCGGTATAACGATCGTTGAGTATGTCCAGCCGCCACACGCGAGCAACGAGGCTGCGGAGATCTTCTTCGCCGATGGACGCATCGCTTCCCATGTCAGATACAATGATGGTGCCGACTAAACGGTGTTCGTGAATAAATGTACGCAGGGTGTCAATAGGATTGTACGGCGTAATCCATACAGAGTATTGAAGCTTTGCGGCGCCGATAGTGCGAATGAAATCCCGAAGTGCATCGCGTTCCTTATGCTGTTTCTCCGGTATATCGTACGTAATTATGTGCATACGGGCATCCCATACGCGCTTTTCGTCATAAACTGGGATAATTTTCGAAAGTCGGCGTCTGCCTTCCAGGGTAATTTCCGGAAGTGCATGGCGCCTGCGCACTGCTGGTGCAAGAAGTTTGCGGCGGCGCGCATGAGTGATGGCGCGCATGATCGTTTCGTAGTTCCATTGTGATAGAAATCGGTCAGCGGCAAGCTTTGCTCGGAACGCTACTGCATGGGGAGATTGAGGAAGTCCGAGTGTTGCCACATAAACTGCGATCCAAAGTGATAGATCGACAACCGTTGAAAATATTTGCGTACCCAGTGGATCTGTGGGAACGACCCACTGGGTTCCGGACGTTTTGGTTCCCATATGCGTTTACTATAACAAAAATGTGAATCTACGACAAATAGAACAACGGCCGCAGATGAATTTGTCGTAGATATAAAAGTGATGTATTGACAGCGGTTTGCATTGTAGGGTATGCTCCAGAAGGAATACGGTAATGCCCTTTGTTGCGATGAGGGAGTGCCGTTTTTTTATTGCCTCTTTTTAAAACCAAGGTGTATTGGTTTGCGGTTAAAGCCAGAATCGTTACCTTTTAGTATTGATTGTAATATCTGGTTTACGCAGTTTATTTGGCAATATGATTGCTCCGACCGCCCTTGAAAAAAAACCTCTCTGGGACCACTGCGGAATCGTTGCCGCGTTTGCTCCAAGCAACATTGCGTTTTTTGAAAAAGGACTTGGCGGGCTTACTGTCTTGCAGACGCGCGGGTATGACGGCGCGGGATTTTGTGCATTGGGGACGAACGGATTTCTCGTACAACACAAAGGGATTGGCATGGTGCGGGAAGTATTTACACCGGAAGTGGTTGCCGAATTTCAGGCGTTTCGTGCCCATACATGGATCTATCAGGTGCGTTATGGGACCAACGGCGGATTTACCCAAGACAATGTGCAGCCGCTGGTGACAAAACATGAGGCAAGCGGGGATATCTTTATGGTCGTGCACAACGGGCAGTTTGCTCAAAACAGAGAGGCAAAACCGGTTAACGAGAGTGATACGTTGTTGTTTGCCCGGCGACTGGCCCAAAGTGCAGGAGGCAGTTGGGACGAACGGATTGTGGAACAGCTTTCCTCCATAAACGGCGCGTGGAGTTTAGTGATTGGAACCCGCGATGCGCTGTATGTCGCCCGTGATCCGTGGGGGTTCCGCCCGCTCGTATACGGGCACCTGTGGGATCCGTCGCTACGGGAGTTTATTTGGGCTGCGGCGTCCGAAACAAGCGCATTGGATGCCATGGGGGTGACGGATCATTTTGAACTCCTGCCGGGGACTGTAGCGAAAGTCACATCTTCCGGATTGGAAATTTTGGATAAAGTGAAGCACCGGCAACGGGCGCTTTGTATTTTTGAAAATATTTATCTTCATCATGGGGCAGGACGAGCCCATCTGCCGCGAACCAGTCCGCGTGCCATCAAACGGTCCCCCACGGTAGATGACGTGCGGAGACGAAGCGGCAAAATTTTGGCGCGCGAGGCGCCGCTAACCAGAAGCGATGTGGATATGGTCATTGGCGTACCGGGTACGGGGATTGAGGGCGGTATGGCGTTTGCCAGGACACTGGATCTGCCGTACTTTCAGGCAATCACAGATAAAGAGACAAGCCTCACCGAGCAGAGAACTTTCATGACCGCCCGCATCGACAGCATTTATCAAAAAGTCCTGGATCACTTTAGGTTTGACGGGCAGGCTCTCAAAGGCCGGCGCGTCGTACTGGTGGACGATTCCGTCGTCCGGGGGAATATCACCCGCGGCCTGGTGGGTCTCTTGAAGGAGCAGTATCACGTGTTGGCTGTTCATCTTCGTATTGTGAGCCCGCCGATTGACAAGGCATGCCATTTAGGCGTGAACACGAGGACTGCGGATGAGCTTATCGCTGCTCGTTTAAACGGCGATGTGGAAAAAATCCGTCAGTCGTTGGGAGCTGATTCTCTGGCCTATTTAAGCGGTCAGGGATTGAAAGAAGCCCTTACCGGCGACCCCCGTGCTTCTGGGTTTTGCATGGGGTGCATGGCCGGACACTTGCCGCCGTTTGATCCCTACGGAATGCCATATCGAAAGACCGGGCGCCCCGTTGTTTTCAAAAAACAAAACCTGCCGAAACTTTCCTATGACCAACCGCAGAATTTTGTTTACTGACGGTACACACGTGTATACGTGTAACGGGACGTTCCGAGGCTGCCGCCCCAGGATAGGAGGAATATGAACATATGTATCAGTTCCACATTCGTTGGCCGTGATGGATACGGCCTGGTAACGCGCATTCTTGACGCCGTTGCAGAAGGTAAACTTCCGGGAATTACCGTTTCTGCGGTTATTTCCACACGGGAGTCGGGAGATGATAAAACATCCGATCAACTTCTCGCCAGATTACATGAAGCATATCCGGATGTACCTATCATCGCATATTCCGCCAAGCAACACGGAAGAATTAAACGAAAGCCCAGTGAAAAAGAAAAAGACCTGTATGATCTGGCAATTCTTGAACGTCTTGGAGCAGCAGATCTCAATATCATGGTCGGAGACATGATTATTAAAGGACCGGAGTGGTGTCGGAAGCTTCCCAGTCTCAACCTCCACCCGGATTTGCCGCTTTCTTTGGGAGGGACAGAGGGGATGTATTGGGAAGTGATTGGCAAGTGGGTGCGGGACGGCCGAGGGGAAATAGGCGGTATGATGCATTTGGCTATACCAACGCTTGATGCCGGCACGCCGATTGCATATTTCCGCCTGCCGGCGCGGGGCACCGTCAATGGGGTTGATTTAGCACCGCTCTGGGATACGTTGCCGAAAGAACCCGATAAGCGGGAGGCTCTGATACAGCAACAAGTTGCGCTCAAAGATAAACCGACCCACCGGTTGTTTGTTGAGCTTCGGCGGGCAGAGGCAGCGTTTGAACAAAGACTGGTGTTGAGTACGATTACGATGTTTGCCCAAGATGAACTCGGTATACAGGAAGGAAGAGTGGTTGATAAAAATGGACAACCGCTTGAGAACGGTTTAGATATAACAGAGTGGGTTGTAGATGGAGCTGCGGTTTGGCCGGGAGGAGAAAGTAGCGGGAAATCTCGCAGTCCAGAAACTCAATGAAACCGTACGATGTCATCGGGTCCGGAACGCGCACGAAGAGTCTTGATGCCGTTCTTATGCTAGAGAAAAAGAAGCGTGGTAAAAAACAAACCGTTTTAGTCATCGGATCAGGCGGTCGGGAACATGCCATCGGCTGGAAACTTGCCCGGTCTTTGCAGGTTGGTAAGCTCTATTTCGCACCGGGTAACCCCGGTACCGGAGAAATCGGGGAAAACGTGCCCATAAAAGCAGACGATATTGAGGGATTAGTTGCTTTTGCAAAAACAAAAAACATAGACATTACCGTTGTTGGCACTGAGGCATCTCTGGTTGCCGGCATCGTGGACCGGTTTGCTAAAGACGGTTTTCGTATTTTTGGCCCGAACAAACAAGCGGCCCGTCTGGAAACAAGCAAAGCATGGGCAGTGGAATTCATGGCGCGGCATGGAGTCCCGCACCCAATTTCGGAAATCTTTGACCATCCGGGCGAGGCGCTTGCGTACGCGGAAAAGCTCGGCGGGCGGTGTGTGGTGAAAGCAGACGGACTTTGTCAGGGCAAAGGGGTATTTGTCTGCAATTGGCAGGAAGAAGCTCGCAGGGCAGTGACCATGCTTATGGTGGACAAACTTTTCGGATCGGCCGGAGATCGCGTGGTGATTCAGGAAAAATTAGAAGGCAAAGAAGTTTCCGTGATGGCGTTTTGCGACGGGTCACGTGCAGTGCCGTTGGTTGCGGTACAAGACTACAAGCGCGCATATGACGGCGATCATGGCCCAAACACCGGCAGCATGGGTTCTGCGGCCCCGGCGAAACACGTGGGCCCGACTCTTTTGAAGAAAATCCACCGACTGCTCACCCTTGCGGTAAAGGGCATGGGAGATGAAGGAGCAGCCTACCGCGGTATCCTGTATGCGGGTTTGATGATTGTGGACGGCAAGCCGTACATTTTGGAATTTAACTGCCGTTTCGGTGACCCGGAGACGCAGGTACAACTTCCTCTTCTTGAAACCGATCTGTTGCCGATTCTGGAGGCGTGTATCGATGGCCGGCTGACGGCAGAGATGGTGCGCTGGAAGAAGGCTTCGGCAGTCTGCGTGGTATTGGCTTCCGAAGGGTATCCGGGTATCTACAAAACCGGAGAGATTGTCCGCGGACTTAGGCAACCAGCCGGTAATCACGGATTTATGGTATTTCACGCAGGAACATCACGCTTTGGCACCGTTGTTCAATCAGCCGGAGGCAGAGTCCTGGGCGTGACCGCTACGGCACCGACCGCTCGCGCCGCGAGAAAAAAAGCGTACGCTGCAATCGGAAATCCCCTGTCCTTTGAAGGCATGCAGTACAGGAAGGATATCGGTAAATAACTATGGAGACGGTGACACGGATTGAAGTAGTCACGACCGTTTGTGATTCGCGTGCATTTGTTTTGTACAAGCGGCTTGTTTCCGACGGATTTCGTCTCGCGCGTGTCCGGATCACGGATGTATATACGATCGATAAAAAATTTGCAGCCGGTGAACTTGCAAAAATCACTTCTCTTCTTGCTCACCCGCTGACGCAACGGGCAAGCCATACTATGCCGCTATCACCGGCAACGTTTTCCTGGGCTATCGAAATCGGGTATCTTCCGGGAGTCACTGACAACGTTGCCGCAACGGTCCGCGAAATGATAGAAGATTTTACCGGAAAGCCGTTTGGGCATCATGAAGGAGTCTATACGTCGCGCGTCATGTTTTTTTCCGGATCATTGACAGAATCCGAAGTGACGCGGATCGCTGAGCGTCTTTACAATCCGTTAATTGAACGCGCGAGCGTTAAAAGTTTTGCCGCGTTTCAAAAAGATAACGGTATGGGGAAAAACATTCCGCGTGTCGTATTGTCCGCACCGCCTGCTGCTGATGAAGTGAGTCTGTCCGTAAGCGATAAGGAGTTGGCCTCTATCGGAACACTGGGTGTTGCAAACCGGAATGGCACGCGTCGCGGGCCGCTGGCACTTGATATCTCTTCCATGAAAACGATCCGGGCGTACTTTCGCAAGCGGAAAAGAAACCCGACCGATGTAGAGCTTGAGTCTCTGGCACAGACGTGGAGCGAGCACTGCAAGCATACTATTTTTAATAGCCCTATTGATGATATCAAAGAAGGACTGTTCCGGCGATACATAAAAGGGGCAACAGAACGCATCAGAAAGAAAAAAGGAAAGAGGGATTTTTGTGTCAGCGTGTTTTCTGATAATTCAGGAGCCATCGTGTTTGATAAGCAGTTTCTCGTAACGCACAAAGTGGAAACGCACAACAGCCCGTCGGCGCTTGACCCGTTTGGCGGGGCCTTAACCGGCATCGTGGGAGTCAACCGCGATGCCATAGGCTTTGGGTTGGGGGCTAAGCCGGTGATCAACACGTACGGATTTTGCCTTGCCGATCCCCGCGACAAGACGATACTTTTTCGGGATCTGAACAAAACACAACCGATGCTTTCTGAAGCGAGGATTATGGAAGGGGTTGTTGCGGGGGTAAACAGCGGCGGCAACTGTTCCGGCATACCCACGCCGCAGGGATTTTTGTATTTTGACCGGCGTTTTCGCGGAAAACCCCTGGTGTTTGTGGGAACTGTTGGGCTAATCCCCAAAATCGTCAGCGGCAGGAGGTCATACGAAAAAAAAGCCCGCCCGGGTGATTACATCGTTATGGTAGGCGGCAGGGTCGGGCTTGACGGCATCCACGGCGCCACGTTTTCTTCACAAGCCTTAACCAGCGGCAGTCCGGCAACAGCAGTACAGATCGGGGACCCCATAACACAGAAAAAGTTCAGTGACGCGATCGTGGGTGAAGCCCGAGACATGGGGCTTTTCCACAGTATTACCGACAATGGCGCGGGGGGGTTATCCTGTTCGGTTGCGGAAATGGCCAAAGAGTCCGGCGGATGTTTGGTGGAGCTTGAGAAGGTGCCGCTTAAGTATCCCGGACTTGCAGCGTGGCAAATCTGGATTTCCGAATCGCAGGAACGCATGACCCTGGCGGTCCCGAAGCATAAATGGCAGGCGTTGTCGCGTCTATTGAAGAGGCACGGAGTTGTGGCCACGGTGATCGGCACATTTACCCGTTCCGGACGATGCGTGGTAACTTACCGGGGAACAACAGTCATGGATGTGGATATAAAATTTTTGCATGACGGATTGCCAGCGCGCCAGATGCGCACGAAACCCATGCCGGCGGTCCGGAGGTCACCAAAACTCCCTCACGCGTCCGATCTCACACATTTATTTCTCTCCATGCTTTCCCGGCCGAATATCTCTAGTTTTTCATTTATTTCCCGTCAGTATGACCACGAGGTGCAGGGCAGTTCGGTTCTCAAGCCCCTGCAGGGAAGAGGAAAAGTCAATGCCGATGCGACGGTGACGCGACCGGTTTTATCATCCTTGCGCGGCATTGTGTTGTCCCAGGGGCTGTACCCGTCGTACAGCGATATTGACCCATATCGCATGGCGGCGTGTAGTTTAGATACCGCAGTACGAAACATTGTGGCCGCAGGAGCTGACCCTGACCGTATTGCGCTTTTGGACAATTTCTGCTGGTGCTCATCGCAGGACCCGGGACGACTTTGGCAGCTCAAACAGGCCGCCAAGGCTTGCTATGACTACGCGGTTGCCTACGGCACGCCGTTTATTTCCGGAAAAGACAGTATGTTCAATGATTTTACTGGGTTTGATGCACAGGGTAAGCCGGTTGCTATTTCCATTCCGCCGACTCTTCTTATTTCCGCCATCGGTGTTGTTGCTGATAGTACAAAGGTCGTGTCCCTCGATGCGAAATTTCCCGGGGATCTGGTGTATCTTTTGGGTGAAACGTACGATGAGGTAGGTGGGATTAATGCAAAAACAAACAGGAAACTTTATTTTGCCCTCAGCAGTGCAATACAACGCGGACTTGTGGCTTCCAGCCAAAGCGTGCACCGCGGCGGCGTAGCTGTTGCCATCGCCAAAACAGCACTGGCTGGGCTGTACGGAGTTGACGTGACGATTGACCGAGCGCCGTTTTCCGAAAGCCAGGGGCGTATTGTGGTGACCGTGGCGCCGCAAAACGCGAGGGCATTTGAAAACGTTATGACTGGTAATGCGTATGCCTGCATCGGCTCCGTGACAGAGAGGAAACGAATTCTTATGAAGGATCATGGAGGCAGAGTAATTGTTGATAGTTCACTTCATTATGCCCAGAGGTCATATCTGTCAACATTTAAGGAATATTGACATATTAACATGTTAACATATTAATATATTCATTTTATGAAAAAACCCAAAGCGATGATATTTTCCGGCTACGGGCTTAACTGTGAAGGGGAAACCAAATATGCTTTTGAGCTTGCCGGCGCAGGCGCCGACATTGTTCACATCAATGACCTTGTGGATGGACGCAAAAAACTTTCGAGCTATCAAATTCTGGCATTTCCCGGAGGGTTTGCCTACGGTGACGACACGGGTGCGGGGAATGCGTATGCAGGGAAACTGAAGAATCATCTTTGGGAGGAAATAGTGAGTTTCGTCCCGGGTAATCATTTAATAATCGGCATTTGCAACGGGTGTCAGATTCTTGTAAATCTCGGGCTTTTCCCCGTCAGCAGCAAGCAGTACGAGGAGAGGGAAGCGGCACTGCTTCAAAACGACTCGGGCCGTTATACGGTACGCTGGACGGACGTGAAAAGCGAAAGTTCCTCGCCCTGGCTTGCGGGCATCGATACCATGATGCTTCCGATTGCTCACGGTGAGGGAAAGTTTTATGCAACAGACAGAGTGCTTGCGACAATGAGAGAGAAAAAAATGATTGCTCTTCGGTATATTCACGGTGAGATATGCGCGTATCAGGGGCTTCCTGCCAATCCCACGGGGACGCTTGATGATATTGCAGCAATTACTGACCAAACCGGAAAGATTTTAGGTATCATGCCGCACCCGGAGCGGGCCATATTCTTTACGCAGTTACCCCATTGGCCGTACCTTAAGGAGCAATATGTACGACGTAACATGCCGTTGCCTAAAGAGGGACCGGGGCTCAAAATATTTCAAAATGCCGTCGCCTATTTTGCGTAAATCATGAAACATCAACACTTTACGATCGCCACTCTGGGCAGCCACAGCGCTTTGCAAATACTCAAAGGAGCTAAGGATGAAGGGTTTAAAACGCTTCTGGTGGTGACGAAACATACGGAACCTTTTTATCGGCGGTTCACTTTTATTGATGACTTCATTGTCCTTCGTGCATTGGGTGATGTTATTTCTATAGAAAAAAGTTTACGAAAACGAAACGTCATCCTCATTCCGCATGGATCCTTTGTGGCGTATTTGGGCAAAGTTGGCAATAAACGGTTAACCGTACCCTATTACGGCAATAAAAAAGTCTTGGATTGGGAGGCAGACCGTACGCTCCAACGGCGTTGGCTAACCCGAGCAGGAATACATCAACCGAAACAATATAGACCCGATGAATCGATCCGCTTTCCCGTCATTGTGAAATCTTTTGGCGCTGCAGGCGGGTCGGGATATTTTATTGCAGCAAACAAGGCAGGATTAGACAAAAAAATTAAAGCAATGAAGCAGCATAAATACGTTATCCAACAATATGTCGTAGGGGTCACGTGCTACCTGCATTATTTTTATTCTCCTCTCACAAAATCGGTGGAGCTGATGAGCATTGACCGGCGGTATGAAACCAACGCGGACGCGCTCGGAAGAATTCCCCTTACCTATCAAACCCCCTCTCTGGACCCAAGTTTCGTCGTTGTGGGCAACTCCCCACTCGTACTGCGCGAATCGCTTTTGCCGGAAGTACTCGCTATGGCTGAGCGCATTGTCTCTGCATCCCAAAAACTTATTGACCCGCGCGGTCTATTTGGCCCTTTTTGTCTGGAAACGATCATTACGCCGGATCAAAAATTTTATGCGATGGAGATATCATGCAGGATTGTCGCCGGTACAAACTTATTTATTGAGGGTTCGCCCTACACGTGGTTAACGTATAATGAGCCGATGAGTACCGGCAGAAGAATTGCGCGGGAAATTAAAACCGCAATCAACAAAAACAAATTGGCTCTGCTTACCGGTTAATATATGAAAATACCGACGATTGCCGTTTTGGGAAGCCACAGCGCCCTGGATGTTTGCCGCGGCGCCAAAGACGAGCGACTTGAGACGCTTGTAATTGCAGAAATCGGACGTGAGCAAACGTATGCTTCCTATTACAAATCCCGGCCAGGCATCGGATGTGTGGATGAATGTATGGTACTTGATCATTTTTCCGATATTCTTTCGCCGGATTTCCAAAAGAAGCTGCGGGCAAAAAACGTCATTTTCATTCCCCACCGCTCGTTTGAAGCGTATCTTAATTTTGACTATCGCGCGATTGAAAACGATTTTCACGTTCCCATGTTTGGAAATAAGTATCTTCTGAAAATAGAAGAACGCCAAAGCCGGCCGAATCAGTATGATCTTTTAGAGGAAGCCAATATCCGATATCCCAAACAGTATAGTTCTCCTAAGGCGATCGACCGGTTGTGCATGGTAAAAGTATCTGAACGGACGCGTGTTTTTGAACGAGCATTTTTTCTCGTTTCCGGTTATCAGGACTATGTGAAAAAAACCAAAGAAATGATGGGTAACCAAAAAATTACCGGACAAGCCCTTGCCGCATCAGTCATTGAGGAATTTGTGGTTGGGACGCCGGTCAATTTCAATTTCTTTTACTCTCCTATTAATAAACGTCTTGAACTTATGGGAACAGACACCAGAAGGCAGACAAATCTTGACGGAGTGCTTCGGGTTCCTGCGACATATCAGGAGGCCGTACTGAAATCTCTGCCGCTTACGTTTGAGGAATCAGGGCATATAGCAGTTACTGTTCTTGAGTCAATGCTGGAGAAAGCATTCAGTCTGGGTGAAGCATTTGTCGCAGCGACGAAACGGTTATATCCACCGGGCATCATCGGACCGTTTGCCCTTCAGTCAATTATTACGTCAGGGCCTCCGAAAAAGGATATTGTCGTCATCGACGTATCTCCCCGCATGCCGGGGTCTCCCGGAATTTCTGCGACTCCTTACGGTGCATATCTGTATGGGAAATCAATGTCGGTAGGCAGACGGGTTGCAAAAGAAATCCGTGAAGCGTATACAAAGCATGCTATGGAAAGGATCATTACCTAGTGTATGCAAATACCTGATTTTTCCAATTACGTTTCTGCGCTTTCTTGGCGGTATGGGAGTGCCCCGATGCGGGGTATTTTCAGTGAACAAAATAAGTACAAAATCTGGCGCAGCATTTGGGTGGCACTGGCTGAAGCACAGTATAAAGCGGGATTAGTAAGTCTTGCGGAACTGAATGATCTTAGAAAACATAAAGATGACATGGATATAGAAAAAATCCTTGAGATAGAGAAAGAAACGAACCATGACCTGGTGGCAGCTATCCGCGAGTTTGCCCAAAAGGCCAAAATTGGCGGCGGCAAAATACACTTTGGAGCAACCAGTATGGATATCGTGGATAATGCCGACGCAATTCGCATACGCCAAGCACTGGCCTTGACTCAAAAAAATCTCGTTACACTCCTTGCATTGTTTGCAAGGCAAATTCACGCGTATGCAAATATTCCTTGTATGGGATACACGCATCTGCAACCTGCGGAACCGATAACCGTGGGATACCGGCTCGCGTTCTATGCCCAGGATTTGCTCACCGATTTCACATTTCTGCAGTTTGTCCAATCGGTCTTCCAGGGTAAGGGACTGAAGGGAGCTGTCGGTACAAGGGCAAGTTATCAGGTAATCCTTAAAGGGACCTGCATGTCTGCCTCTGAATTTGATGACCGCATCACCAAGGAACTCGGAATATCGGGAGCTCTTATTACCTCTCAAGTGTACCCGCGCAAGTACGACTATCTTGTGGTATCCCTTCTGGCAAGCATTGCCTCCTCCGTAGCCAAATTTGCAGGGGACCTTAGAATTCTTCAGTCAGCAGGCATCGGCGAATGGAGTGAACCGTTCGGGAAAAAACAGGTAGGATCTTCTGCTATGCCGTTTAAAAGAAATCCCATTAACTGCGAAAAAATCTGTTCGCTTGCGCGCTATGTGGCGGCCATCCCCTCAGTAGCACTGGAAAATGCGACATTGAGCTACCTGGAACGAACACTGGATGATTCTGCAAATAAACGGATCGTCGTTGCTGAGGGTTTTTTAGCGTTGGATGAAATACTCACTACTGCCCAAAAGATCGTTGATGGTTTGGTCATCAATACCCATCGCATCGCCCACAACGTCAACCAATATGCTCCATTTGCAGCAACGGAAACGCTTCTTATCATGCTTGTCAAACACGGTGCAGACCGCCAAAAAATGCATGAACTTCTCCGCACCATTTCCATGAAATCATCGGAGGCAATTCAGGCGGAAAAACCAAATCCCATGAATCAACTGATCAAAGAGAATCCGACCATCCGTAAGTATTTAAAAGCAGCCGAAATTCATGAGTCGCTTGACGTTGCAAACCATGTCGGCGATGCACCGGAGCGCGCATTGAAACTGGTAAAAGAAATTAAAAAAACAATGAAGAATTATGGATAAACCCAAAATCGCGGTTCTTTTGGGGAGCGATTCCGATCTTCCGGTCGCACGGGATGCGCTTGCGACGCTCGATGAGTTTCACGTACCCTTTGATGTGCGGATCTTTTCTGCCCATCGAAGTCCTGACGATACCGTAACCTATGTGAAGAAGGCCACGAGCAGCGGAGTGTTACTTTTTATTGCGGCAGCAGGAGGCGCTGCGCACCTGGCAGGGGTTATTGCTGCGCACACCACTCTTCCGGTTATCGGTATTCCCATACAGACCAAATCGCTGAGAGGCGTTGATTCGCTGTATTCTACCGTGCAGATGCCGCCCGGAGTGCCGGTGGCCACCGTCGGCATCAATGCCGCCAAAAACGCAGGGCTTTTGGCCATACAAATACTTGCAGTCGGCGATGCGCGGCTTACGAAGCAGTTAAAAACGTATAAGACACAGCTTGCAAAAGGCGTACGAAAGAAAAACACAGCGCTTGAGCGCTTGGGCTGGAAAAAATATGATATCTAAGGCAACGATTATTCGATCCCTGCCGTATGTGCTCAAAACGATTGATATTCCCGGTTTGGGAAAAAAATATCAGGGCAAAGTGCGCGATTTTTATATCAAAAACGGTAAACGGATTCTTATCACGACGGACCGTCAGTCAGCCTTTGACGTTATCCTTGGACATATTCCGTTTAAGGGCGCAGTACTTAACCTGCTTTCTGCATTTTGGTTTGAGGAAACAAAAGATATCGTCCCAAACCATATGATTTCTGTACCCGATCCCAACGTCATGATTACCCGGGATTGTACGCCCATACCCGTGGAGATGATTGTCCGCGGATATATTTCGGGGGTTACCAAAACATCGATTTGGTACTCGTACGAGCGTGGTGAACAGCTTATTTACGGTATACCGTTTCCGGATGGGCTCAAAAAAAACCAAAAGTTACCAAATCCTGTTATAACGCCAACAACACACCCTTTGGCCGGAAGTACTGTGCATGACGAGCGCTTGACCCGGGAGCAAATTATCAAGCAAAAGATTGTTCCCAAAAAGCTCTATGAGCAAATGGAGCGCGCTGCCTTGGCGCTATTTGCCCGGGGGACGCGCATCTGTGAGCGTCGGGGACTTATTCTGGTGGATACAAAGTACGAGTTTGGCATGTATAAGGGAAAACTTACCCTTATTGACGAGATTCACACGCCGGATTCATCACGTTTTTGGACGAAGGAGAGCTATGATCGCATATTTCATACCGATGAAAAAGGCGAAGCCCCGAACCAACGCTCCTCCGACGCGAGGACGCAGACCTCGGGAGGAGGGAAGTTTGGTTCTGGGGAGCCGGATAATTTCGATAAGGAATTCTTGCGTCTCTGGTATGCCCAGCGCGGGTACCGCGGCGAAGGATCGCCACCAAAAATGCCCACAGAGCTCGTCATTGCACTCGCAAGGCGCTATATTGCCGTCTACGAAAAAATCACAGGCAGGAAGTTTCGAGCATTCTCGTATCCGATTAATCAACGAATTATTCAGGCACTCACCACATGACGAGCAGCCCCCTCACGTATCGATCAGCTGGTGTTTCCTACGAAACCCTTGATACACTGAAGCGTTTGGCTCAGCTGGAAGGCAAAAAAAGCGCGGTTCATACAGAGTTAAAAGAAGTTTCCCAGAGTCGTGGTGAGTCGGCGTACGTGTGGGAAGAAAAAGATTGCTATCGTGCATTGGTGATAGAAGGATTAGGGACGAAAAATCTGATTGCGGATGCGATGCGGAAGATTACCGCCAGGACGTATTACGACGCCATAGCACAGGATACCGTGGCAATGATTGTAAATGACCTGATTGTGGTGGGAGCCAAGCCGCAAGTCGTGAATGCCTATTTCGGCGTGGGAAATTCTGATTGGTTTTCCGATAAAAAACGGGCCGGCGATTTAGTCACCGGATGGGCAAAAGCGTGTAAGCTGGCCGGAGCGGTATGGGGAGGAGGAGAGACCCCGACTCTTAAAGACATCATTAAACCGGATACGATAGATTTGGCCGGATCTGCTATTGGCATCATCAAGCCGAAGCGCCGACTGATCTTAGGAGATAAACTTACTGCCGGAGATGCAATTCTTCTTATTGAAAGCAACGGCATTCATGCAAATGGTTTAACACTCGCAAGAGCAATTGCCCAGAAGTTTCCCCGCGGTTATGCGACAAAGCTACCGAGCGGTTCACGCTATGGCGAGGCGCTCCTTCGTCCCACGCATATCTATACCCAGATAGTAGAAGACCTATTTCTCAATGGTATCGAGGTCCACTATATGGTGCACATTACCGGTCACGGTTGGCGCAAACTCATGAGGGCAAATCGGAGCTTTCGGTACATAATAGATGATATAGGAAAGGTACCGCCGATTTTTGGATTTATCCAAACGCATTCTGGAATGAATGACCGCGATATGTACGCCACGTTTAACATGGGTGCAGGGTTTGCACTTTTCGTGCCGTCAGATGAACGAGAGAAGGCGCAACGCATTATTGCCCGGAATAAACTCGCATGTTGGCGCGCAGGAACAGTAAAAAACGGCCCAAAACAGGTTCTCATCCGTCCCAAAGCCATTACCTTTTCTGCTGGTAGTCTTCGTGTGCGGCCGTAGGCTTCAAAACGAGCTGCTTTACTTTTTTGACATGATCCCGTATCTTTGGTAACATAGATTATGCCCACGAAATTTATCTTCGTTTCCGGTGGAGTGATATCAGGCCTTGGGAAAGGCGTCACCACTGCCTCCATCGCCCTTCTTCTTCAAAACAGAGGATACTGCATAACTCCCGTCAAGTGTGAAAACTACCTCAATACGGATGCGGGGCTTATCAACCCTATCGAACACGGCGACCCGTTCCTTTGCGAAGACGGCACCGAGGCGGATATGGACATGGGAACGTATGAAAAGTTTTTGGATAAAAACATGGAACGCCACAACTTCATCACCATGGGACAAATCTATAAAACAGTCATTGAGCGCGAACGGAACTTCGGATACGACGGAGAGGATGTCGAGGCGATCCCGCATGTGACCAATGAAATTCTCAAACGGATTCAGGAGGCCGGAGAAAAAGGAAATGCGGACATTGTGGTGGTGGAACTTGGGGGAACTGCCGGTGAGTATCAAAATGCGCTCTATTATGAGGCGTCACGCATCCTTTCCCGCAACAAAAAGAACTCGGTGATTCACGTGCATGTCAGCTACCTGCCCACGCCGCAGCACCTGGGCGAGCCTAAAACCAAACCCACGCAGCTTTCCGTGCGCACGCTCAACTCTATGGGGATCCAGCCGGATTTTATCGTGACGCGTTCAGAAAAACCCATGGATGCGCGCCGGCGGGCCCGGTTTGCACTATTTTGCAACGTGGATCCGGAAAACGTGATCGACAGCGTCGACATGAAAACGCCCTACGAGGCACCTCTCCACCTGGCCAAGCAAAAGATAGATGAAAAAATTTTGGATATGTTGGGACTGCCGCACAAAGAACTCGACACGAAACGTTGGGAAGAAATGGTAGCGAAGGTGTATAACAAAAAAGCGAAGTCGGTTACCATCGCGATTGTGGGCAAATACTTTGCCACCGGCGAATATCAGCTGCGTGACAGCTACGCGGCGCTCATGGATGCGATTGACCACGCCAGTTGGGAGAAAGGAGTGGATACTACGGTCCAATGGATTCAGGCGGAGAGGTTGGAAAAGGGTAACTTGACGGAACTTGAAGGCGTTGACGGCATCATTGTACCGATCGGCTGGGGACCGCGTGGGGTTGAAGGAAAAATCATGGCCATCGAGTACGCGCGCGTCCGTAAAATTCCTTATTTGGGTCTCTGCTATGGTATGCAGCTGGCAATTGTTGAATATGCACGGAACGTATTGGGTCTGAAAGGCGCCCATACGCTTGAGTGCGATGCGGATACTGTCCATCCGGTGATTCACATGATTTTAGGGCAGCAGGATATTCTCAAACGCCGTGCCTACGGCGGCACGATGCGACTGGGGCGTTGGGAATGCCGTGTCGCCCCGGCAACCATAGCGGACGCCAGTTATACGGCGTACAAGGCTTATGATGATCCGAAAAATCGTATCGTCGGTGAGCGCCACCGGCACCGCTATGAATTTAATGACGCATATGTCAAGCAGTTTGAAAAGTCAGGGATGATATTGGCCGGGAGGAGCGTGATTGAACAACTGGTCGAGATTATTGAGCTTCCTAAAACGAAACATCCGTTTTTCCTCGGCACACAGTATCATCCGGAATATCGAAGCCGGCCGCTCCGGCCCCACCCTATATTTCTTTCCTACATAGAGGCTTGTTCTTCCCGAGGCTAACTGGTACAATATCGCCATGGCAAATGTTACTGTGTGGACCGACGGAGAGGGTGAGACAAAGAAAACTGCCGCGTTTCATGTCGGCGATACCGTGCGCGTACACTATAAACTCATAGAGAAGGAAAAAGTCTCAGGCAAGACCAAACGCGAGGTGCATGAGGAAACTCACGAGCGCACACAAGTTTTTGAAGGCATCGTGCTTGCGATCCGCGGGTCAGGCGAAAACACCATGTTCACGGTACGCAGAATCGGCGCCGGAGCAATCGGAATTGAGCGCATATTTCCGCTTGCTTCCCCGTGGATTAAAAAACTTGAGGTAAAAAAACACGGGGAGGTGCGTCGCGCCAAACTTTATTATCTCCGTGGCCGCA
>JACREP010000001.1 GCA_016218185.1 Candidatus Gottesmanbacteria bacterium
AGTTTAAAAAGAGCAAGCTCTTCTTCATCGCTAAACCCATACAAGTCAATGGCATCATCCTGGACGTGGGTATGGATAAACAGTGTGGCTTTCGTACCGGGTTTGAGTTGGCTCATCAAGCGCGACGTCACGCGCACCAGATATCCCACGCCGTGCACGTCTACTACCATTGAACTGGAATTGATTATGGTAATAGTACCGGTAAGCATTCCGATCATTGCAGACTCCTTCGTAGTTTATAAGAAAATGCGTGGGTTAGGGCAAGAGCAAGCGCGTCTGCTGCGTCATCCGGTTTGGGTATTTGGGAAAGCCGAAGAATTCTGGTCACCATGCGTTGTACCTGCATTTTTTCTGCCTTGCCGTTGCCGGTTATGGTGCGTTTTACTGCAAGCGGAGTATATGATACCACGGGAATGCCACACGCGGCAGCAGTCAGAAGTATGACCCCCCTTGCCTGCCCGACGCTCATGGCAGTTTTCGCATTGGTGGCAAAGAACAGGTCTTCAATGCTCGCGCAATCAGGAGAATATTTTTTAAAGAGGTTGCAAAGCATTTGATGTATGGAGAGCAGTCGATTCTCGGGCAGGGCTGACTGCTCCGTTGTGATGCAGCCGTATGCGAGCGCTTTTTGTTTCCCTTTGTCGTCTTGGATTACCGCCCACCCGACGCGCGCGATACCCGGATCAATGCCGAAGATAATCATCGACATCTGTTATACCATGTTTATTTTGTCATTGCGAGCTTATACGTGGTAAGCTACGTGTATGTCTCTTCAATTTATTTTAACGCTGGGAGTGGCAGCGTTAACCGTAGGTCTGGGTAGTCTTCTTTGGCCGAAATTGACGGCGAGAGTCCGGCCCAAACCTCTCACGGAAATTCGAAATGTGGTAATGCAGACCCCGATGGGCAAACAGGCGGCGACGATCCTCGGCGTCTCTGATGAGGGGGCGGTGACTCCGATCAACGTTTCGTCGGTTGCTTCCTCTTTGGTTTCCGGGGTTGTTTCCGCGGTCGGGCAAAAAGCTCAGGAAACCGTTACCCGGCAGGCAGTACAACAACTCATAAACCAGGTGGACCAATTACCCGCCGATCAGAAACAGCAAATTCAGGAAGCATTGTGTAAGCCTTAGTTTTTAGGAGGATATGATGGATGCGCAGCAAGTGAAGCGAGCGACTGAGATACTGAAAAAGTTAGACCTGGACGGGAAGCGGCAGTTGGTGCGTACCATCGAAGCCGAAAGCAGCCGTCCTGATTTTTGGCAGGATAATGCAAAAGCCAGAGAGCGGATGAAGGAACTCTCTGCTATCTCCAAAGAAATAGAACAGGGAGAACATCTTAAAGAGCTTATCTCGGAAGGATCAGAGGATCAACTAGCCCGCGAATTGGAACGCCTGGAATTTGCGTTGTATTTGAGCGGTCCGTATGACCGCGGAGACGCGATTTTTGCTATTCATGCAGGACAGGGCGGGACAGAAGCTATGGATTGGACAGCGATGCTTTACCGCATGTACAGCCGGTTTATTGAACGCAAAGGATGGGACAAGGAGGAAATTGATTACACGCCCGGCGATGAAGCAGGGATCAAGAGTGTGACTGTTGTAGTGAATGGCCGATATGCGTACGGATTTCTCAAAGCAGAAGCAGGTGTACACCGGTTGGTGCGGCAGTCGCCGTTTAATGCAGATAAGCTGCGTCAGACATCATTTGCGCTCGTCGAAGTATTGCCGGTGATTGAAGATATGGAGGCAGTGGAGATCCATGAAGCGGATTTGGAATGGGATTTTTACCGATCCGGCGGAAAAGGCGGCCAGAATGTGAATAAAGTATCTACTGCGGTACGGCTAAAACACAAACCAACGGGCATTGTGGTTGCGAGCCAAGCACAGCGCTACCAGGGGCAGAACCGTGAATACGCGCTCAAAGTGCTTCGGGCAAAACTTTGGGAACTGGAAGAGCGTAAACGCTCCGAAGAGCAGAAAAACCTGCGCGGTGCGTATAAAATACCAGGGTGGAGCAATCAGATCCGTTCTTATGTACTACACCCGTATCACATGGTAAAGGATTTGCGTACCGAG
>JACREP010000048.1 GCA_016218185.1 Candidatus Gottesmanbacteria bacterium
ATGCAGCTAGCCCAACAAATAAGTCAAGATCGGGGCCGCTTTCATAGTGGAAGACTAGAACTTGATGTTGGATACGGACACAGTACGCCGGAGGAATTTGCCAGAAAAATACTCGCTCATCGCTTTGATATTTCCGAGGAAGTACTCCTCCAAACCGGACGAGCAGATATATTTCAATCAATTCCCCCAGCCCAAGCAGATGGGCTGAAAATAAGACTTAAAGATCGACTTATGCAGGTAGTATCTGATGATATCGCCCCAGGAGATACTATTCATCTCCTCTCTGACGGAAAATTAGTAAAAGTCGTTGGATAAGTTATCGTATCACGTTTAGATGCATCCCCCAAAAAAATCTCCTTTTGACATTCTAGTTGTTGGACGATTGTGGCATACTAAACTTCCATGGATATGCTATACTACAGGACGCTCATGAAAGATATTGTGACGGTTGAGGAAGCGGCTACATTTCTCCACAAACACCCCGATACGATCCGGCGGTGGATTGAGGTGAAAAAGCTCAAAGCCCGACATTTATCTGCCGGAAGCCATGGAATTTACGCAATACTCCGAAACGATCTTCTGGAGTTTGCGGTGTCGGCATCCGTGAAAGCAAATGAACGGGTAAAAAAGAAGTCACGGTTGCCAAAAGCTTCTGCGCAGCCGACGCTCCCCCTTTAACCATCATTGAAGATAGGTCGCGACATTGCGCTCATGCTCTTCAATGGTCCGCGCGTAGTGTGCCTTGCCCTGACGATCATGCAGATAATACCAATAGTCTGTTTCCGAAGGGTAAATAACGGCTTTGATGGATGCCAATCCGGGGTTGGCAATCGGCCCGGGAGGAAGTCCCCGATTACGGTACGTATTGTACGGCGAACGCACGTTCTTGTCTTCCGAAGTCAATGACTTTTTCCACCACGATTTTTCAAACGGTTGATATCCGAGTGCATACTGAAGCGTTGCATCCGCCTGAAGCGGCCAGTCGGCTCTCAAACGTTTAAGAAGAATACCCGCAATGACGGGTCGGTCGTCGTCGGTTCTGCCCTCGCGCTCCACAATCGAGGCCAGGGTAACCACTTCGTTCCACGTCAATCCGGTAATTTTGGCATCCTCACGCATTTTATCCGTTACTTTTTCCTGAAAAGTCTTGCGCAGTATTGCCGCAACGGCCCCGGCAGTGGCATCCCGCGGAATGAAATACGTATCCGGAAACATATACCCTTCCGCGGCCACCCGCAAAAATTCAGCTTCCGGAATATCCAACTCGCGGGCCAGCTTGGTGGCAATTTCCTCGATGCGCCAGCCTTCCAGCGTCGTCACCCACACGTCGAGCATCCCGTGGGTAAGTTCCCGCGCAATCGTTTCCGTATTCATGGTACGGGAAAGCCGGAAGTCTCCTGCCTGAAGCTGGCGTTCAATGCCGAGCAGTTTTACCCCCAGGTAAAAACTTATGGGGCTTCGGATGAGATTTTTTTCCACTAAATTGGCAGCAATTACCTTGACTCCTTCACCTTTGGCCACCACAAACAGCACCGGCGTTGGGTCCGCGCTATTTACCGGAGCATTCGATTCCCGCCACCACAATAAGCCTGCTCCAATGAGGACGACAACAACCGCAAAAAAAACTGCAATGCGGCTGACTGATGGTTTATTTGATTTCATCTATGGTCGCCCGGCGATACTTTTTCACTTCGGGATCATACAGATATATGCGGCCGCATCGGCAATCCACGCGCATCGGTCCCTTGCCCGGCTTCGTAGGAATAGGTTTGCCGCATCCCACGCACCGGCCCTGGGACAAAAGCCATGCCTGCATGGGAGCGATCATATTTTTAAACATAGGTACAGCCCTTGTCATTGCGAGGAGCACCGATCCGATCGGGGCGACGTGGCAATCTCGTCTTCTATAAACTAGATCGCTTCGCCGTCAGAACGGTCTCGCGATGACAAAGAACTATTCTATAGAATACACCGGTATATTTTTCATCGTCTCAACTGCTTCGCGCAATCGATACGGGTCCGATGAATAAAGCGTACATAGTATATCACCTTTGTCCACACGCTCATCAAGTTTGCGGTTCAGGTACATGCCGGCTTTTTTGTCCGTCGGACACCCGAGAATCCTGCAAATCACCGTAATCTGCTGGTTGTTCAGCCTGTTGATTTTGCCTGCGTGCTGCGCCCGTGCCTCTCGTCGGTATTTGCCGGGTATCAGTTGATCGCAGTGCACTGCCGGATCTCCACCCTGCGCTTTGATGATTTCACGCATTTTCGCCAGTGCCTTGCCGGACACAAGCATTTCCCGTGCCACTTCTTCTCCCGCCAGATCTTCTTTCCCGGGGGTATCGGCAAAGCAAAGTGAAAGGAGTTTCCCTGCCAGCCGCAGCGCCTTGGCTTCGAGAGCCAGCGGCCGATCCTTGTGCTGTTCAAGCACTTGCAGCACATCGCGCGCCTCAAGCGTCGGCCCGATGCCCCGGCCTGCACTCTCCCGTGTTTCATTGATATCTATGGCAACATCAATGTGAAATTTCTTCGCCAGAAACGTAAATTTTTTTGCAATCGTTTCGGCATCTTTGAAATGTTGAATCTTCAGGGTCTGCCCCACGGGAATATCCAGGACCAGGTGCGTATCGCCTGAGGCCACTTTTTTGGCCATGATGGAAACGATGATTTTATCAAATGACTCAAAGGCAAGCGGTGCCTCCACCTGGATAATGATGTCATCCGCAGGTGCCAGGCCCAAATGACCTCCCCACACGATACAGCC
>JACREP010000049.1 GCA_016218185.1 Candidatus Gottesmanbacteria bacterium
ATGCGCTTTCCACTCCGGCAAGTTCTGCCTCCGATGCGTCCAGCAAAAATACCTCCAAACTTTTCTCCCGTTCTCTAAACGTCGGCACCGGCCCGAAGTGCAGTGCGCCGCCGTAGCGCTTGCCGGCGATGGTGACCCATACCGCCCAAATCCCCTCTTTAAGAGTAAGCCCTTCCGGTATCTCCAAATTGATCGTCGGAAATCCTAAGAGTTTCCCCCTACCTTTTCCTTTTATCTGACGACTGGTGATCTTCATGTTATGCAATAATATCACGGATCTGCGTATATCGATCGGCGCTGAGGTCGGCATGCCTTGTGACGGACGGGTGACGCGAGTAGGAGGGACCAGACAACGAAGTATCTAAGGCGGCGTGGCGCGGCGAGTCTTTTCGAGCACCGTCACGCAGGGTATGGAGAGAAAAAGTGACAGGGACACTATTGCTTGACGGATGCGCAGTAAAAGGCGAGCCGCGATAAACGCCGCCGGGCACAGGAACGAAACGGCACACCGACCTCAGCGCGTAAACACATCTATTGTACTATATAATAAAAGATATGTTCCTCTGTCCCAACCGCGACGGGTTTTTGAAAACGTATACCACAACCGGCAAAAACGGTTTACCCCTCACGTACCACCGCTGCCCCCACTGCCGCGGCTTCTGGTTATCCGGCTTTGCGGCAAATTTTCTCATGGATACGGATCTTGAATCAGCCCACCCGGTACATCATCCCACGACTCGTCGCGCAAGCGATATTCGATTTACCCCCTTGTGTCCTGAGTGTAAAGCACCTCTCCACCAGACCCACGGCGACAATATCCCGGCTCATGTGACGCCGTTTCGCTGCACGGCGGGCCACGGCTACTTTTTCCCGGCAGGAGAACTTTCCAAGTTTAAAACCGCCCAACAGGCAAAAATTGCCTACCACAAACTCTGGAACATTCCCTTACCATCCGTTGCCAGCATTCTTCTGGCATCGCTCGCCGTACTTCTCGTAAGTATCACCGCGATGGTGACCGCCATCCGACAAAAACAAAGCATGGAGTCCCAAGCCCAATCGGTCTTCAAAAGCCAAACCGCATTTCCCTCGCCGCAAGGCACCGTCCTTTTTGTCACTACGACAAATTCTCCCTCGACCGCAACTCTATTTGTACCATCGTGGAATAATTATCACATTGTTATGGACACGACCGACGGCCTCACGCACACCACCACGGTTTCTACTATTCCGCCCGGGACCTACCGATATTTTTTTACCATCACCATTAACGGGAAAACGGTTCAAACGGAGATGTTTGAGTTTAGTGCCCGCTAGCGCGGATTTTCTCCCTGCCCCAACGCTTCCAATTGGGATTAATGGCCCCAAGCGTTAACACGTCATCGGCGATATCAAAAAGATAGTGCAGAAGCATCGCACCGAAAAGTATCACCCCCACGCGCCATTCATACACCGATGACACCAATGCCAATGCAAACAGCAGCAGCATAAAATAGTAATTGTGCCAGGAGAGATTGGTATTATGCTTGTGCCCTGTTTCCATAAACAGCGTCACCAGCCGCCACTGCTTATTTTTCAAAAACGCTTTGATCTGCTTGGTATAGCCGTCATTTCTCCCGTATCCCCAAAAATAAATCATGTGATCCACGTCGGGAAGAAGCGACCCAAAAACAGACAACCAAATCCACCGGGCATTAAATTCATGCCACCGCTCGCGTAAAAACCATGCCCACACCAGCCCCACCATCACATGATAAAAATTATGCCTGGCATGCCAAAGAATAAATCCTAAACCCTTAATCCGCGCAACGCCTCTTCGCATATACCTAAATCATTATAAATAAGTTAATACCCGTAGTAATTCCGATTACGAAGGGTATACCTCACTATCATACAGGATCTATTTTCGTGTTGACAAGGTGCACCCGCTCCATGCATAGTTAACATAGACAGTCACATGAAACTTACTTCTTTTGAAAAAGCTTGGGTCCGGATCATGGGATTTTTGGCATTTGTCATCGTGGGCGTATTCATGATCCAGCCCTTAATCCCTGCATTTCACGCTAAAGTTGAACCGTTGGCCGACCCCGGCTCGCTTAAGAAGCTCATCGCCGGTTTGCCGCTGCCCGTGCCGGCGCAGGAGACAAAAGCAGAGTTTCTTGGTAAAACCATTACTCCTCCGTCCCTGGCACTTCTTTCTGCCGTCAGCCGTGTGCTGGGTACCGCGACATCATCGGAGGAAAAACGTATCGAAGTAGACCTGACGCACCAGCGCGTCTACGCCTTTGAGGGAAACAGGAAAGTATACGAGTTCGTGGTCTCTACCGGCAAATGGGCGCCCACGCCCACCGGAGAATTTACCATTTGGGCCAAAGTGAAAAGCCAAAAAATGAGCGGCGGCAGCGGCAATACCTATTATTATCTGCCCAATGTTCCGTACGTCATGTTCTTTTACAACAACGAGGTTGCGCAAGCCCGCGGGTTTTCCCTCCACGGCACGTACTGGCACAACAACTTCGGCCATCCCATGAGCCACGGGTGCGTCAATATGCGCATCGAAGACGCCAAAACCCTGTTTGAATGGAGTAGTCCTCAGGTGACGGATCCCAAAGCCTGGTCCACCAATGCCACGTCCGAAAACCCGGGGACACGGGTGAT
The DNA here is from genome assembly GCA_016218185.1 of Candidatus Gottesmanbacteria bacterium. Taxonomy (GTDB): domain Bacteria; phylum Patescibacteriota; class Microgenomatia; order UBA10105; family UBA927; genus JACREP01. Next base: position 2,656 of record JACREP010000049.1, read on the forward strand.
TATCTATGGCATAACCCCTACGGAATAAGATAAACACGGATAGTGACTGATTTGCACAGATATGACCTCATACAGTCCTCTACTCCACGAGGATCTTACCTATAGACTCCGTGGATGTTTTTTCAAGGTATACAACACGCTCGGTTTCGGACATAAAGAAAGCGTGTATCAAAAGGCCCTCATTGCTGAATTGAAAAATCAAAAACTCGCCTTTGAACAGGAAAAATCCCTTGAAGTTCTGTACGAAGGATCGCTTGTGGGTATCTATCGCCCTGATTTTGTGATCGAAGGAAAAATTCTCATAGAACTGAAAGCCCAGGAATTTATATCAAAAGAAAATGAAATACTGCTCTTACACTATCTTAAAAACAACCGGATACCAACTTGGGTTTCTGGTAAATTTCGGATCCAAACGACTTGATATCAGAAGAAAGATTTGGTCTCCCACCTACCCGCACAAATCCGTATCCGCGTAAATCCGCTACGATCCGCGTAATCAAAGCTTGAGGCTCTTCAAATATCGGCGGAATTCTCCATTCAGGTCTTTGTGCTCCAAGGCAAACTCCACCACGGTTTTAAGGTATTCCAGCTTGTTGCCCGTGTCGTAGTATTTAGCGTTGGCCACCTCACACGCATACACCGGCCGTTTATCCATAAGTTCTTTGATGGCATCCGGCAGCCACAGCTCTC
>JACREP010000051.1 GCA_016218185.1 Candidatus Gottesmanbacteria bacterium
ATGGTCATGCCCGGAGACAAGACGAAGATGACTGCCAAGCTCATCGTGCCGGTGGCACTGGAAGAGGGCCTTCGCTTCGCCATCCGTGAAGGCGGCCACACCGTAGGAGCCGGAGTGATTACCAAAATACTTGCCTAAACCAGTCAGACGTTTATGGGAGGAAAGGTAACATTATACACAGGAAGAGGCAAGGAGGGGGAAGCGGTAGGGGTATTGGACCAAGAGCCATTGGTAGTCGGAAAGACCGTATTCGCATTGCAAGAACACAGTGATGATCCTGATCAGTTGTTTACTGATGAACATGCAGCTGTGGTCAGTGTATATACCGTAGGGCGACCCAAAGGTTTCATAGGATTATTTAAACCAGCAGAGCTGCAATATCGAGGAAAAGTTAGAGTGGCAGAAGGCACTACATTTGAGTTTCCTGTTTCAGGGGACATATTTTCGATAGTTCATGAAGATGGAGGAGATCAGTGGCGTTATACAGCGTTTGGTAATCTGGTTCGTTAAGAATAGGGTACTATGCCGAAGGGAAGAATTCGCGTACGTTTAAAAGCGTATGACAGCAGGATCATCGACGACTGCTGCCAGAAGATATTGGACACCGCCGTGCGGACGGGCGCCAAGGTCGTGGGACCGGTGCCGTTGCCCACGGACCGGGAGCACTTTAACGTGGCCAGAAGTCCGTTTATCGACCGGAACTCGCGCGAGGATTTCATGATCAAAACCCATAAGCGGCTGATCGACATTTTGGAGCCGACGGATAAAACCATCGACCAGCTTATGCATTTGGACCTTCCGGCAGGCGTCGATGTAGAAGTGAAAATGTGACAAACAAGAGATACTCTGGTATACTAAGTAGTGTTGATATGACGCTTAAAACGTTCGTATCATAGGAGGAGATACCAAAAGTCTCGGATGAGTGCGACCTCAACCGAGGTCGCTTTTTGTTGATGGCAAGTTAGCGAGCAAATGCTTATTTGAGAGCTTACTTGCCGATCAATCCCGTAGACGCGACACCGTGAGGCGAGGACGTAGACCTCGCGAACGGCGAGCGTTCTACTGGGATGATGGCAAGGAAAAACTATGATATCTGGAATTCTTGGAATTAAATTAAAACAGACTCAAACATTTACCGACGACGGTCGGAGGATCCCCGTGACCGAAATTCAGGCAGGGCCGTGCTGGATTACGCGGGTGACCGATGCGGGTCAAAGCCGACGTATTCAACTTGGTTTTGGAACCGCAAAACACCTTTCAAAAGCCGAGGAAGGACACATAAAAAAAGCGGGGCTGACAGACAAGCTCCGTTTTTTGCGGGAAATTCGGGTTCCTGCACACCCTCCCGCACACACCGGGGGTGTTCTTAATTCCGATTCACCCCCTGTGTGTGCTGTGGGAGATACGATAACGGTCGGAGATGTTTTCCAACCAGGCGATGCAGTCCGTGTAACCGGTACGAGCAAAGGCAAAGGATTTGCCGGCGTGGTCAAGCGCCACCACTTTGCCGGAGGCCCGCGCACCCACGGCCAGTCGGATCGGGAACGCGCACCGGGATCCATCGGCCAAACCACGACACCGGGAAGAGTATATCGGGGGAAACGGATGGCAGGACGCATGGGGTCGGACCAGGTGACCGTGCGGGGACTGGCTGTTGTGTCCATTGACCCGGAAAAAAATATTTTGACGGTTAAAGGTGTCGTACCGGGAGGCCGAAGAGGCCTCCTTCTCATTACAAAAGAGGGATAACGTATGCCAAAAAAAGCAACAACGAAATCAAAACAACCATCAAGGAAGCCGCGAAAGGCAAACAAAAAGGATCAATCCCCGAAACCGACGGCTCATGAAACTGCACCAAAGAGCGTGAGCACCTCAGTCGTGGGTGTAGACGGAAAAGTGAAAGGCAGGGTGCAGTTGCCGGCGGAACTTTTTGCCGCGAAGGTGAACAAACAGCTTTTGGCCCAAGCGGTGCGGGTGTATTTAGCCAACCAGCGTCAGGGGACGGCATCGACCAAGACACGCGGCGAGGTGGAAGGTTCCACGCGAAAAATTTACCGGCAAAAAGGCACCGGCCGGGCCAGACACGGTGCAATACGCGCTCCGATATTTGTCGGCGGCGGCATCGTGTTCGGGCCAAAACCCAGGGATTATTCCCTCAAAATCCCCCAAAAAATGCGTCGTCGCGCCGTGGCTGCGGCACTGACGAGCACGTATCAGGATGGGCATCTGGTGGTTGTTGACGGATTGTCCGAGTTGGAGCCCAAAACAAAACAATTTGCGGCGTTTTTTACGGCAATCGGGGTTCCCGGCAAGACGCTCATTGTGGTGCCGACGCCGGCTGCCGATGTTGTCCGGGGCGTAAGAAATTTGCCGTTTGTGGACGTGTTGGCCCCGCAAAATCTCAACGCCTACGCGCTCCTTTCGCACAATCAAACGGTCGTGATGAAAGAAGCGCTTCCGCTGCTTGGGATATTCAGGAAAGAGAGCGATAGGAAAAAGACAGTAAAATCCTAAACGAGCAATTGTATGAAAAAAATCGTCATAAAACCGTTCATAACAGAGAAAACCTACGCAATGGCCGCCAAGGGGTGGTATACGTTTGTGGTGGCAATTGACGCGAGGAAAAAAAAGATCGGACAGGAAATCGCGCGCCTATACAAAGTGACGGTGACGCAGGTGCGGACAGAGCGGCTACACGGGAAGAGTAGGCGCAGCGGGAAA
>JACREP010000050.1 GCA_016218185.1 Candidatus Gottesmanbacteria bacterium
CAAACACGATCAAAATAAATTATCGCTGATCGTTAGATTTTGGATCGCTACGTTTTGCGTACCGCTGAAAAAAGAAAGCGATAATTGATATACCCACTGGTACTATTGTCACCCACCATTTAATGGTTGGAACCGGTGCATTCCAATGCCCCAAATAAAGATACGGTGCATAGCGAAGCAGTAGTCCGAGCGACATCACTGTGGCTACAACGGTCACAAGCGGTCTATCGGGAAGAAGGGCCACGAACGGCATGACCCAGACAAAATACCACGGCAGAAATTCCCGCCCGGGGCGAAGAAGTACGAGTGTAAGGGCAGCAATCATGGCAATCAGCGCCCATCCGCGTTTCCATCCCGTAAAAAACACCGGGACAAGAAACACCGTCATGAGTTTTATACCCGCTGATAAAGAAAGAAAGATCCATGACCCCATGCGTCTCTTTAGAAAAAACACATAGCAAGCGCCAAGCGCCAAAGCCATCATGGCGATATCATTATGGGCACTGACCAGACTTTCTATAACGATCAGGGGGTTGAGCGCCAGGATTGCCATACCCAATACTTTTCGCCCGTCGCCAACCTTTTCAAGAATACCCCCCACCAACCAGACGCTCACAACATAAAATCCCGCTACTAACAGCTTCATGTTCCACAGAACCAAAAGGAAGTAACCAAAACCTAATACATAGAAAGGCAACGTGAGGCCAATCCAGATAGGCGTATATGCACTGGGCAAATGAATCCAGCGCATGAATGTGAGCCACGGTTCTACACCGGAAAACTGGATGGGGAGTACCGCGTATGGATTTTTGTGATACACCAAAACCGTTTTCGCCGTAAACATATAGTTAAACATATCTGCTGAAAATGCCGGGTATGATAAGAGAAGAAATCCCACTAACACTGCAATAATTTTCCAAAGCGATTGTTCGCCAATTGCTTTTCGGGAAATCATTAAAAGAGTCACTGCATAAAGTCCGAAAAATCCAAGCAGAATGGTAAGATACAGACCGGTGGACAAAGGACGCTGAAAATATCCGATGTATTGAAAAGACCTCTGGATCGCCTGCCAGATGCTTATGCGCGAAAGCGTGAGATTTAGATCAACTTGGGTGTAAGAGTACAAAAAAAGAGCAAGAGAGACTATGGCATATAAAACGAGCAGAAATGAAAGCTTTCCAGTCTCATGTTTCATGATTTTCCATACAACCCGCGCCATGCATTCAATCTGATTTTAAAAATATCCAGGAATGCCTGCCAGGAGTCTTTCATCGGATTGACACGGCGCGTTTCCACATAGTGCCATTCGATGGGCACTTCCTTAATGCGGTACCCCAGAATGCGGGCCAAAAATAACACCTCTATGTCAAATCCTGCTGTCACCATAGATCCGTTCACGCGGTGTCCTGTCCCGTAGAGCTTGAGCCGCCCAAAAATATCGCGGGCAATTTCTCTGCGAAACGCCTTAAAACCGCATTGAGTATCGGTAATACCCCCCAAACCCAACAGCAGTGTCCGGAGTATCATAAATCAGCGGGCCATAAGAAGCCGAAGTATTGGAGCGCCTTCTCTCCTGACACTGCGCGATCCGATGACCACGTCATACCCCCTATCAAACCAAGGGGAGAGTTTTTCCACTTCGCAAATCGGCGCCGCCTGATCCAAGTCGGCAAAAAGCACAATGGTGCCCTGAGCCTGAAGCATGCCGGTGATTACCGTTGCCGCTTTTCCCTGGTGTGGATTTTCGATGACGGTAAACCCCTTGTTCGATCGGAATTCACCCAACAATCGGCCGGTCGCATCCGTCGATCCGTCATCTACGACAATCACTTCCCATGAATAACGAACACGCTCAAGATAGCGGGATACGCGATCCAAAGCACCCAACCGTATATTCGTTTCTTCATTATAGGCAGGAATAACTATTGAGAGAAACGGCTGTTTCATAAGCTGCTCTCTTTCCAATGTACAAGCTTCATAATTTTGACAAATGAGACGTCCCACTCCCCGACGATTTCTGCCCTTCCAAAACCCGCAATTTCCCACAGCGGGTGTCCGAGGGGCTTGCAGGGTGAGATTTCACAGATAACAATGAGCTGGTCCATCACGGTCGCGCGTCGGGGATCAGCCGCAACATTTTGGATCGTCACCGGACTGTTGCCCCAAATTTCAAAAAAATAACGGTACGCGTGGTCGGAATTGTTACCGGTGATAAGGGCGAAATTAAAAGGTTTTCCCCCGGTTTTTGCGATGGCCTCGCCTGCAATGGCTTTGGCCTGTCCCAACTGATCGTTCGGCGGATAGAGAAATGGTCTTCCCTGCCAATTAACATACACCAATCCTGCCAATAGTCCTACCGACGCTATCTTCCATACCCGCCGCGCCGCGATTTGTGACAGCAAAAAACCGGTGGCAAGAAACGGGAGAGTAAAAAATATGCCGAAGTAGTAATCATAGATCGCCCGCTTATACATACCGAAAAGAAAAATCAGTACGAAAAACCAATACAGCAAAAGACGCGGGGCAAGATGCTGTTCTTTGGATACCGACACTGCTTTCCTCAACAACATTCCGATAGATCCAAACAGCGCTCCGTAGGTAGCGACAAACCAAATAATTTTTTGCCAAAGCGGGCTGACCGCCCAAACTTCCGGCTGAGGAAACCGGAATAACAATCTGCCATAAAGCCGAAACGCAATATCATGGATGTTGCTAAAAAAACGGGCAACAGAAAAACCCGTATCTTTTCCCTCCAATAAAAACCGCATAACGGATTGTGTATTGGGAAATCCATGTCGAAACTCAAATGCCAAAAACGGGCCGTATCCCACAAAAAATCCGGCAATGCCGAAAACATAATATGCTCCAAGCGACCTCGATCGGCCGTACAGCAAGCACCAAAGAACGACCAACGCGAACAAAAAAAGAAAAAGATAATGCAATTGCAATCCGATCCCCAAAAAGACTCCTACCCAAAAGAGTTCCCCCCAACGCTCATACCTTACGATTCTCCAAAGAAGATACACCACGAGAAGGGAAAAAAACGGAACAAGATTAGGATTCCAAGAAGATCGGGAATAGGCGATTACCATAGGCGAAAGAGCATAAAAACCTGCGGCAATCAGCCCTGTGGCAGGATTAAACATATCTTTCCCTGCACGAAATACTAAATAAATTGTTGCAATGCCAAACAGTGCCACCATGACCGCCGGGCCCGTCGGATCTAAATTCCAAGCCCAGAGAAACGGCAGCATAAAATAATAGTAAATGGGGCCAAGAAAAAATCCTCCGACGGACGCCGTAGGGCCCAGCAAGGTAAACTTATGATCAACGATCATCCGCTTGACGACCAACACGTCTCTGCCCTCATCACCCAAGAACGTCATATATTGAGATATTTTATAGAGGCGAAGGTATGCGCCAACAAGCAAAATGGTCAACAAACCAATCCAAATAAACCAACGGTTGTGCTTTGTAAAAAAGTTTTTCATTTTCTTCTTTAGGCCTCGCCTTGCTTCGCAAGGCGAGGCCTTTTGAAACTATCTCCAAATCACTCGCGAATACATAGCATAGTTCCAAATGAGTCCGATGCCGACACCCAACAGATAGAACCAACGATACATGCCAACGCCAAACAAGAACGTTCCGATCGCGACTGTTCCCGATTGAATCACAAGAGCTCCCAACGACGTCCCGTTAAATTGGAAAAATTTAGGGGGTATGTTCTTTGATTTAATCTTTTTGTGGCCGAATGTCCACGAGTTATTGAGGAAAAAATTGGAAATGATTGCAAGCTCCGCGCCCACTGCACTGCCCACCACCGGATGCGCACCAACGGCGACCAAGAGTTCCAACACTATCGTGTTAATAATAAACCCGATCGTCCCCACTACCAAAAATTTTCCAAAAGTGCCGTGGACCACAGAGGAGAAGCGTTCTTTCGCTACATAGAAAAGAACATTGCGGATATATTCAGACGGCGCGATTTTCGAGTGACCAAACCTGCGGTCGGTAAAATGTATCGGGACTTCTCCGACATTCGCTCCTAACTTGATTGCATTGTGAAGAAACGCTATCTGAAACACATACCCGCTGTACGGAGCAACCTCGTCTTTTAGACGCTCCACGTATTTTTTGTCGTAGACGCGGTATCCGCCGGTCCAGTCGTGCACGCGGGTTTCACCAAGACCAAACCGTACAATCGCGTTACCCGCGATGCTGTAAATTTTTCTGTGTATCCCCCAGTTGTCGGGAATCGATCCTCCCCGGATATAGCGGCTACCGACCACAAAGTCATGTCCCTGCCTCATTTTTTCAAAAAACTTCGGCAGTGCCGACGGATCGTGGGATAAGTCTGCATCAATTTGTGCAATCACATCGCACCCAAGAACGTTCACGGCATAGAGCATTCCGCGCAGCAGTGCCTTGCCCAACCCTTCTTTTTTGCCGCTCACAATAACGATATCCCGCCGGTTTCCTTTATACGATTCCACTGCCCCGGCAGTATCATCCGGAGAAGAATCATCTGCCACCAAAAAAACAAAAGAAAAACCGGAAATAGTGCGGGTAACACGGGTAAGTTGACTAAGGATCGCAACGATATTTTCCCGCTCGTTGTACGTGGGCAGGATGATAACAGCTTTCATGCGTTGTTTATACCCGCTCCCGCCAGTAATTGAGAAGGTCTTCCATGGTTTTTTCAAACGGAATTTCAGGTTTCCATCCGGTTTTGGCGACAAACTTGGAGTTATCGCCGATGAGGATCGGTACGTCGGACGGCCGCATACGGCTGGGATCCTCTTCTATACTCACCTTCGTTTTACTAAACGAAAGGAGGAGATCGAGCATATCCGCCACCTTGATACCGCGGCCGGAGCATATATTGTACTCTTCTCCCCAGTCACATTTCTCAACCGCCAAAAGGTATCCCCGCACCATATCGCGTACATCCGTCCAGTCGCGCTCTGCGTCCAGATTTCCGACGCGAATAACAGGATCTTGTTTTCCTTTCTCTATAAGAGAAATCTGCTTGGCAAAGTTTGACGTAACAAACGTTTCGCCTCTTCGCGGACCGGTGTGATTAAATCCGCGCGTTCGCACGACCCGAACCTTGTATGATTGATGATACTGATACCCCAAATAATCCATTGCAACCTTAGAAACAGCATATGGCGAAAGCGGACGCAACGGATTTGTTTCTTTAATCGGAATTTCGTTCTCGTGTACCAGTCCATACTCTTCCGATGAACAGGCGATCTGAATCACAGGATCAATATTTGCTTGTCGTACCGCCTCAAATAAATTTGCAGTTCCCACTATGTTTACTTCCAGCGTTACCGATGGTGAAACCCAAGAGGTCGGAACGAAAGATTGTGCCGCAAGGTGAAAAATATAATCCGGCTTGATACGGGAAATCGTGGAATACAGACTGTGAGAGTCCAGAAGATCCGCATCCGTCAGATGCAGACGATTTGCAATGGACTCAATGTGATCCATCCTGGTCCGCGGCCTCCGCAGTCCGTACACCTCAAATCCTTTTGCCAGAAGAAGTTCGGCTAAGTGACTTCCCGCAAAACCCGCAATTCCGGTAATCAGCACTTTTTTCATGGTTTCTTTCCTCCTTTTTATTATACTCTCCCTACTCCATAATACATGAAGCCTAAGGATTTAACACGGGTAGGTTCATAAATATTGCGGCCGTCAAAAAGCACCAGCCCTTTCAGTTCACTAGCTAACCGCACCAAATCCAGTTGCCGGAATTCATTCCATTCCGTAATCACCGCCACCGCATCTGCCCCGCGCACTGCCTGATATGCGTCGCGGGCATACACCACGCTTTTGGGCAAGACCTTCTTGGCGTTTTCTATGGCCACCGGATCATATGCCGTAACAGTTGCTCCAAGCTGAATCAACTGTGTGATGATCCCAATCGACGGGGCTTCCCGCATGTCGTCCGTGTCCGGCTTAAATGAAAGGCCCAGTACCGCAATCGTCTTTTTCTTGATATTGCCTCCGAAATGCTCACGAATTTTCGCAACAAAATGCCTTCCTGCATCACGGTTTATTTCATCCACTGCCTTCAAGAGCTTAAAATCATACCCATAGCTGGCCGCAATTGCAATGAGCGCTTTGACGTCTTTTGGAAAACAACTGCCGCCGTAGCCCACTCCGGGATATAAAAAACTTCTCCCGATCCGTTTATCCAGCCCAACGCCTTCCAAAACCTGCGCAACGTCTGCGCCTGCTTTTTCCGAAAGAAATGCTATCGCGTTGGCAAATGATATCTTCGTAGAGAGCACGGCATTAGATGTATATTTTATAAGCTCCGCAGTTTCTACATTGCACAGCACGGTTTTTCCGTTAATTGATTTGTGAAGCTCCAAAAGAAGCCCCTGCGCCCGATCAGATGTGGTACCGATAACAACCCGATCCGGATGGAGAGTATCCGCAATTGCAGTGCCTTCACGTAAAAATTCCGGGACCGAGGCGATGGCAAATGAAGCGCCTTCCGGCTTGAATCGGGTAAGAATTTCAGCTACCTTTTTGTTCGTCCCCGGCGGCACCGTACTTTTCGTCACGATTACTTTATATCCCACCAGGGACGTGCCGATTGATTCTGTGGCAGCAAAAACACTCCCGAGATCCGCTTCACCGTTTTCTTTTGGCGGGGTTCCGACGCAAATAAAAATGATCTCCGAAGGCCCAACCGCTTCTTTGTAATCGAGCGTAAAAAGCAGGCGGCCGGCATCCACATTGCGTTTGACCAGCTCGGCGAGCCCGGGTTCATAAAACGGTGCAATTCCCTTTTTCAGCTTTTCAATTTTTCCTTTTGTGTGGCCGACCACCCACACGGTGTTGCCCAAATCCGCAAATACCGCGGCAGTAACGAGCCCTACGTATCCGTGACCGATAAATGCGATTGTCATAGCCTTATTATGTCATTGCGAGGAGTGTAAACGACGAAGCAATCTCTCATCTTCGAGATTGCCACGCCTCACTCACGTTCGGCTCGCAATGACAACTGTCTTTTTATTTCTTTCAGTCCTTCATCAAGCGTTGCCATGCGGACACCGAATTTGGTTATTTTATCATTTTTGAGCGCTGCGCGAAACGGCCTGGGAGCCCGACCCGCAAAATACGAGGTGAATGGCGCTGGCGTCACCAATGATTGGTCCAGTCCGAACGTCCGTGCAACGGCTTTGGCGGCTGCAAACGGCGAAAGTGCAGCGCTGCCCACTACATGGTACACGCCCGATGCGTTCTGCTCTATAAGTGTTCTTATTGCTTGGGCAATGTCGTCAATAAAAGTGGGGACAAATACCTGATCAGACGGCGACAATATGCGCTCTCCGGCTGCCAGTTTTTCCCTGATTTTTGCGACAAAATCCGGTTTTGTGGCAAACTGGGCACGGTAGGGATTGGCGATACGGATAATCAGAGATTTATCCTCAAGTTCCGCGACGCGCTTTTCCCCTTCATATTTCGTCACGGCATACCAACCCTGAGGATTGGGAGTATCTTCTTCCGTGTAAACATCTTTTGTTCCGTCAAACACATAATCTGTGGAAACGTACAACAAGCGTTTGCCACTTCGCTTACACGCCGCAACGATGTATTCTGTTGCCTTAACATTGACTATCCAGGAGCTGCTTTGAGCTCCCAGTTCCCGCTCGTGCTCTGCCCCGTCCACATCCGTTTTCGCTGCAAAATGAAGTACCCACGCGGCAGTGGAGCTCTCAATTCTGGGAACAACAATGTCAACTTTGGTTATATCCACTCCCGTATCCAGACTTAAATCCTCAAAGGAAAACGCAGGGGAAAGAAGCTCTACCACGCGAGAACCGACGAGTCCCGATAGTCCGGTGCCGATAACGTTCATGTTGTTTTAAGCGGTCGCCACCATGATTCATGCTCTTTGTACCATAGAACCGTTTTAGCAAGCCATGTATCAAAATCGTGAAGTGGCTCCCAACCAAGTTCTTGTCGGATTTTGGCCCAATCAATCGCATATTTCCGGTCATGTCCCGGCCGATCTTTGACAAACTCAATGACAGACTCATCCTTGCCCATGATATGCAAAATTTTTTTGACTACCGAAAGATTGTTCATATCTTCCGTCAAGCCCCCTACACAATATGTTTCTCCGATTTTGCCTTTTTGCAGCACCGCATCAATTGCCCGACAGTGATCTTCAACATACAGCCAGTCCCGTACGTATTTGCCGTCTCCGTACACCGGCACTTTTTTCCCTTCAAGTATGTTGGTGATGGCTAATGGGATAAATTTTTCCGGAAATTGGTACGGGCCGAAATTATTAGAACAGTTGGTAATGGTAATAGGCAATCCATAGGTATGATAGTAAGCATTCACCAAATGATCCGAGCCTGCTTTGCTTGCCGAATATGGACTTCTGGGGTCATATCGTGTTCGTTCACTAAATTTACTCGAATCAGAAAGTTTGAGCGATCCATACACTTCATCTGTTGAAATGTGATGGAATCGTTTTGCCCCAGCCCTAAGCGCTTCCTCTAGTAATGCATGCGTGCCAACGACGTTCGTCATGACAAACGGCGCTGGTTCTGAAATAGAGCGGTCCACATGGCTTTCTGCCGCAAAATGAACGACGATATCCACTCCCTTCATCGCTTGTACAACTATCTTAGTGTCACAAATGTTTCCGCGAATAAATTGATACTGGGGGTTATTTGCAACGCTCTTCAGATTTTCCAGATTACCGGCATATGTCAGCGCGTCTAAATTCACCACAAAATCCTCCGGATGATGTGCCATCCAATACAAAACAAAATTTGAACCGATGAACCCGGCACCGCCGGTGACAAGTAATTTCATAGTTCCTATTGTCATTGCGAGGAAAGAAGTGACGAAGCAATCTCTTGTTGTGAAATCGATGACTGAACACGAGATCGCCACGGTCCGATCAGATCGGACCTCGCGATGACATTGCTAGGTTATATTTTTGTTCGTTATCGGCATCCCCTGTACCCAATCGTAACCGATAGACGGATCATCATGGGGTATTCTTCCTTCCTCTTTTTCTTTGTCGTATTCACCGCTGGTAACATAGATAAGGTGTGCCGGCCCCTTTACTACTTTGAGTCCGTGGGCAACGCCTGCGGGGATTTTAAGCACCGTTGGTTTTGATGCATTTTCTCCCAGTATGAACTCATTCAGCTCTTTCTCTGTTCTGGAGCCCGCCCGCACGTCTACCAAAGCAACTTTTACCGTACCTGTTACGACATACCACCAATCCACCTGCGTTTTGTGCACATGCCACGCTTTCACCACGCCCTGATGCATAAACGAGTGGGAAAGCTGACCGAACCCTTCGGCAAAAAATGCATCGGAAACGCGAATGATCTCTTCAAAAAAACCGCGCTCGTCGGGGTGCCGGTCGAGCTCTTTGGTCGCCACGCCGTCAATCATAGCTTTCCTTCTGCAACCATTTTTGCCACGCGGTTGTTCGCCGCAAGAAGTTCATCAAAAGAAGTCCCGCCATCCACCCACCAGTCAATAATCTCACACGTAAGAATTCCGTCTTTCATATACAGCGCGTTGAGGTCCGTCACTTCAAGCTCTCCCCGAGGGGATGGCGCGAGTTTCCGTATATAATCAAACACCTTTTTGTCATAGATGTAGATGCCTGTCTGTGCGATATCGGATCTGGGTTTCTCCGGTTTTTCTTCCAGAGAAATCACCTTACCAGACCCATCTATTTCGATAACCCCATATTGCTTGGACTCCGTATCTTTGTGCACGCCAAATATCATTGCTCCAGAACCGCCGGATTCAAAACGCTGCACGGCATTTGCTAAATCAAAGTTAAAAATGTTGTCACCCAACATGACGAGCATAGATTCACCATTGACAAATTCCTCTGCAAGGGCAATAGCATCGGCAATGCCGCCGGTAGCGTTCTGCTGGATGGCGTAATAAAGTTTCAGGCCAAATTCTGCGCCGTCTTTGAGAAGAGTTGCAAAATCCCCTGCATGATCACCCGATGTGGTCAAAAGGACTTCCTTTATGCCCGCTTTGCGCATCGCCTCCAGGGGATAATAGATCATCGGCTTGTGGTACACCGGCAACAGGTGTTTGTTGGTGACGAGTGTGAGCGGACGAAGCCTGGTGGCAAGTCCTCCTGCTAAAATAACGCCTTTCATATAAACCGTTACGGTCGCATCACGAAATAGAAGAATAATATCGCGATCGTACCGACTAAAACATATTCTATCACAATCTTAAGATGCAGGTCGCCGTCTATTGCATGGTGAAGAACTCCCCAGATCATGTAGGCCACGGACACCATAATTCCAGTAGCCAACTGCGCCGTCGGATTGCCTCCAACCATAAAAAACGTCGCAGTTCCAAGAACCAGAATAATGATAAGGATGAGTAAATGGAACCACGATGATCTCATAATAGGCTCCCCCGCGGCAGCGCGCTTGCAAAAATAAGAAGTGCTACAAAAAACAGGATGTGGGCTACATTATGTCCCGCCACCCGGACGATCCGGCGACGGCTCGTAAGCCACGCATCAACTACTAAAACGCCCAGCAGGATACCGATAAAACCATAAACAACCGTGTGATTGAGCCGACCGATATCGATGAGCGGTTTTATAGAAACACCGCTGTATGCGCTTGCCACTGCAGTTACTGCGGACAACGGAGGTGTCGCTTCCGCAACCGCTGCCTGCGGAGATACCTCCGTCGTCTTCCTCACCTGGACCGCAGGAGCGGCACGGCTGCCGAACATTTGCACCACGAGCGTCGTCTCCTCTCCGTTGAGTATTCCGTTGACTACCGCAAACCCCACATCACGATACGATGCTTTGAGCATGTTGTCCCGGTGCGTAGGCGATGCCATCCATGCTTCCACCACGCCCTGACTGTCTGAAAAATTTTTCGCAAGGTTTTCTCCCGCCACCGTATATGTGTATCCTGATTGCGTGATGAACTCCCACGGCGTAGCGCCCACGGGACTGTTGTGCGCCCAGTAGTTTTTTGCAAACATATCCGCAGCTTTGCGTGCCGCAGCTTCGGAAAGCTGGGAATCAAGGCTTAAGGGGCCAAGTCCTGCTACCTGGCGCTTAGCATTGACTGCCGCAAGGAGTTTTTCTACATGGATATCGGTGGCGTATCCTAATACATTGGGCACCTGTGCCGGCAGCGTTTTTAACCCCACCTGGAATACAACAAACGCAAGAATATAAAACCCCAATGCATCCACGTGAAGCACCTTCGGCCGGTGGTTGTTGGTGTGATGCGGAAGAAACAGATGGCGTGCCAGCGTAAACACACTCATACTAACCATCATAAGCACAACTCGGGGGAAATTACCAGTCTCTGTCGTACCGGGGGACAACGGGAAGGTGCTTACCGTTGACGGGAATATTGAGGAGTTTTCCCATCATATTGGCCACTGCCATGCCTACCCGCAGGCCGGTAAATGAACCCGGGCCAACATGGACGCAAATTTCAGTAATATCCGAAGGTTTCATCTGGTGTTCCTTAAGTAACTCCTCAATAAGCGGCAACACCATCTGTGCTTTCATCACGCGCGACTGTGACGTTTTTTCGTACCGCTTACCGTCAATTTCAAGGCTAACTTTCGCGGTATCCTGATTGGAGGTGTTGATAAACAGAATGATATTTTGCTTCATATATTTGTCATCGCGAGCCCGAAGGGCGTGGCGATCTGAGATTGCTTCGTCCCGATCGGATCGGGACTCGCAATGACATTATGTAAACCGCACCGCTCCTTGACGGATAATTCTATAGGGATCAATGGAACAGTCAACCACCGTTGATGCTTGTTTGACCGTACAGTTCCCCGGAACGACGAGATCGACAAGCCTGACCAGCTCCGCATCTAAATCTTCGACCCGGTAGGGAGTAGGAGCCCCGTGAAAATTGGCCGACGGCCCCAACACAGGCACACCTGCCGCTTCTATTATCTTTAAGGGTATGTCGTGATTTGGCATCCGAAGTCCTGCGGTTTGCCCGGAGCCGCGGATAGGGGAGTAGATTAACTCCTTTCTGCACGGTGCAACAATTGTGAGTGCGCCAGGCCAATAGTCCTCCATAAGTCGTCGCACAATATCAGAAGGGGAATCGAAATAGGTAAGTGCCATTTCTATGGAAGAAACCAACACCGGCATTGCCTGTCTCAGCGGTCGTCGACGTAGCTTGAACAGTCTATCCACCGCAGCATGATAATCTATCCTGCACCCTATGCCGAAGGCGGTATCGGTAGGATAGATAATGATGCCACCGTCCTTAAGGATTTGAATAGCCTGTTGAATATCATGTTCCATGATTATGAGATCCCTCGACTCCGCTCGGGATGACAAAGAACTAAATCTTGGTTTGTCTTATTTTTATATGATGTTTTCCGTTTTCACGCACGGTAAACCAAATATCGATCCGCTTTTCAGGAAGGTTCTTTGTCAGTTTCTCCGCCCACTCGATTAGGACGTACGATCCGGTATCCGCAAGGATTTCGGCAATACCTATGTCATAAAGGTCTTTTTCTCCGCCGACCCGATACAGGTCAAGATGATACAAAAAATCAGAAGTGTTCGACACTTGATAACGTCGCACAATTATGAAAGTAGGGGAGAGCAGGCGGGATGTGATACCTAAGCCTTTGGCAAACCCCTGCGCAAACGTCGTCTTCCCGCTGCCCAACTCGCCATAGAGACAAATGGTCGTAGCCCCGACCTGTCCTCTCTTTTGGTCATTGAGTTCTGCGTTCTGAGTTTTTAACTGGATTGCCAGCTCTTTGCCCAGTGCCGCGGTTTCTTGGGCGCTTTTTGTTCGTACTTCGCCCTCAAAATCCATCATGCCGTTCATTATATCATCTAAAACTCGGCTTTTAACGTTCCGGAGGTTCCCCGTGCTTAAAAATACGTTTCAGTATATCCTGTTTTTGGAGGGTAAGCGCCACCGCCAACAGCGCAAGCCCTATGCCGGTCGTCAGGAGGATAAAAATCACCGGCCGCCAGTCCGTTCTCTTTGGCTCCTCTATCGACGAGGGCGTCGCCTCGCTCCCTAGTATTTCGCCGCTTGGCGAGGCTTCAACTGTAGGAGTCGGTGTCTTTGTGGGTGTAGGTGTCTTGGTCGGAACCTTCGTAGGTGTTGGTACAGCCGTCGGCGGAACTGGGGTCGCTGTCGGAGCATTCGTCGGCGCGGGCGTATTGGTTGGAGTCGATGTTGGTGTTGGTCCAGTAATAGTAAGAGTTTGTTCCGCTGACCACGTCGGGGAAGAACAGCTTGGCGTATAACGACCGATCTTAAACAGATATTCGCCTGGTCCCGAATAAAAAGAACTTGCTGTATCTGGCTTAACCATAAGCTTACCACTCCACGATCCTTCTGGAGATAGATCGGTGGTCAAGACCTTGTAGTACTCCGTACAACTGCTTCCTGGCGCATTGGCCCAATTTCCTCCATTGTTCTGCGTGTATCCGAAGTAGCTAGTTCCACTTGGATAAAAAACAGCGCGTAAATACGAATCACTTGAGCACCCACTACACGAAAGCGCCGCATCAATAGAGAATTCCTGATTTTGGTCGGATGAGATCGGTGCGTTGCTAAACGATATTGAAACTGCCGCAAATACCGGCGAAGCCACCAGAAAGAAAAACAGAGAGATGATGGGCAGGCGGAAACATCTCACATGACTGCTTTCAGTATGCACTACTGCACGTGCAAATAAAAGCTGATGATGCCGTCGCCGTGGTCTATGTATTTGATTTTAATGATGCTACTGCCGCCGCAGGTCTGGCTGGATGAGTACAGCGTGCCGTCTGCCGGCGCGCGGATCACGTCGTTTGCCGTGGATATCATATCAAATCCCGTGTGGATCCCGTCCGAGTAGGCATAGCGCCAGGAGTACGGCGTTTTGCCGAAATGTTGGGTCAGCCGGATGGTATCGCTAAGCGGCCAATTCCAACCCCCGCTCCCCACGGTCCATGTCCCGCCGTTTTGGTCATCGACAACGGTTTTTGAAGAAAGATACGACGCCGGATCAACCCACGCGTTATTTTTCCGGACTTCAAAGTGGAGGTGTGCTCCGGTAGAACAGCCTGGATATCCGGTGTTTCCAACAAGTGCAATCACGTCGCCACGCTTCACCGGTCCGATCTGTACCGCATCCACAAGCGCCTGATCCAGTGCCCGCTTTTCTGCCAATGCCTGGGCAAGGAGCTGCTGATACACTGATTCGCTGTTTCGCGTCTCATCCAACAACGCCTGCTTCTCGCGCTTCTGCGCTTCCAATTCTCTGGTTTCACTCTCCAGTTGTCGTTTCAATGTCTCCTGCTGTGCCCGCTTTTGCTCCCGTAGGTTTTTACTTTCACCAAAGTGATTCTGCGTTGCCTTGAGCTGAAACAGGAGAACCGCGTCCTGCTCCTGAATCGTTGCTAAGTATTTGATGCGCGAGACAAAATCGGAAACATTCCTGCTGAAAAGCACGACCCCGAATTGCGGTGCTGCCTGACGCTTGTACGATTCCGGAATCCGCCGAATGAGCAGTTCTGAACGCTTGGTCAGCTGCACTTCCAAACGTTCAATTTCTCCCGCCAACTCCGTAATTTCGCGGGAAAGCTTCTCAATCGCGGCGCGGGTGGTATTAATGCGAAGCGTGGTTAATGAAATCTGAGAATTAATGAGGGAAATCTGTTTGGAGAGCGTGTTCTCCTGACCCTGCAGTTCAGAAATTTTCTTTTGGAGCTCCGCGATCTGATTATCAATCTCCGCCGCCCTTACCGGAATCGGCAGCACAAAAACGAAGATAAAGATGGAAAAGAAAATCAGTAACCGTTTCCACATGCATGGACATTTAAAACTTCAGGTACCTGCCCAGGGCGATAAGACTTCCGACGCTCCCAAGAAAAAATCCTGTCACCAGAAGCCCGCCTAAAAATCCAAGTGATGAAAGAATAAAGGGCGTTGCGGCGGGAGACAAAAGGATAGAACCAAATGGCGGGATCATCCCTAAAAATCCGAGGAGCACCGGACGGGCCCAAAGAACAAGGAGCGTAATAATGACCCACGATAGGAGCGCTCCGCCGATACCATAGAGGCCGCCTTCCAGAATAAAGGGCAACCGGATATACCAGCGCGACGCTCCTACCAGCCGAAGGACATCTATTTCTTCGCGTTTGAGGGCAATTTTCATGCTCACAACGGTCATAATGGTCAGAATCGAATTAAACGCCAACAATCCGGTCAGCACCCCACCGACCAGCCGGATCGCATTGGTCCATGCAATAAGGGCATCCACCACATCTTTTTGATAAATGACTTCTTCCACCCCATTGGCTGCCTTTATGATCGGCACGAGATCGGCCAGATATTTGGGTTCTTTTGCGGAGATCTCAAGCGACGCGGGCAGAATATCCGCCGTCACCATCTCAAGAAGTAAAGGATCGCTCTTGTTCTGCTCGCGGTAAATGACAAGGGCATCTTCTTTAGAAACGTATTTTGTAGATGACGTTTTACCGGTTGATTCAAGTGTTTTTGCCAGCGCGTCCGCATCCTCGCGGGTTGCTTTATCGGCGAAAAAAACCGTAATCTGCGGTTTGCTTTCAAAATATTGGAGGATAAATGCCGAGGCCACCGCGCTTAAAAAGAAAATGCCCGCCAAAAGAAACGTCACAAACATGGTCGTGGTTGCGGCCATCGCCTGATACGGCGAACGACGGATGTGCTTGGCGGCGGTAGCAAGAGTGCTCATGGTTTTTTCTGATGCTTCGCGGCAGCGCGGTATCGCCCGCTTTTTTCATCGCTGACCAGTATTCCGTGATCCAATGCGATCGTACGCTTCTTGAGATCATTGACGATAGATGCGTTATGGGTAGCCATAACCACCGTTGTTCCCATTTTGTTCACTTCCTGAAGGATCGAGAGGATTTCCCACGCCGTTTCCGGATCGAGATTTCCGGTTGGCTCATCTGCCAACAAAATTTTGGGACCGCCCACAATCGCGCGAGCGATACCGGTACGCTGCATTTCTCCTGCGGAAAGTTGCAATGGGAAAAACTGCTGCTTACCCGCCAAGCCTACCAACTCCAGCACGTCCAGCACCCGATCCTTTATTTCCTTATCGCCTTTCCCTAAAATCTCCAGGCCCAACGCAACATTTTCAAATACCGTCCGATCGGTAAGCAGTTTAAAATCCTGAAATACTGTGCCGACGAAACGCCGAAGTAAATGTACCTTACCAGCCGGGAGCGTATTGAGGTTCCAGTCATCGACAAAAATCTTTCCACCGGTGGAAAGGATATCGCGGATAAGAAGTCGGAGAAACGTCGTTTTACCGGCGCCCGAAGGTCCGATGAGGAACACAAACTCGCCGTCTTGTATCTCAACGGTTATCTCGGACAGGGCGTCTGTGTGCCCGCTAAAGCATTTCGAAACATGGTCAAACCGAATCATTGCTGGATTTCAATTTTGCCCACATCCATGAGCCACGCGGCTTTTTCTGCATCAAATGTCTGACCCCAAACTTTCACTTTTTTCCCCACATACTGATCCAGATCTACGACCGAAGAGGTAAGGAATGCCGTTTGGGATTCGCCACCCTCGCGGACGAGCTTATGGGTCCCCTCCCCGTCAATCCCGCCTTTCTCGATCGTCCCGACCGCTGAATCTTTAAACGTACGTTCATCCGTCACTCCGGCCACTTTGCCGGTATTAATCATCTTCGGCTTGCCAGCGGAAGAAAGCGGTGTTGTAGCTCGTGACAGGAGGTATCCGGTAGTGACACCAGATACAATAAGCAACGCGTAGACCAAAAGCATATTGCGCCTCATCGTCCGAGGTTTTTCCGTCACGTGCTCCAATTCCTCTTTTTGACTCTTTACCTCACTCTTCATCGTTTCTTCCGTTGCGACTGTTTCTTTATGTTTCTCCATATATACGCTCCTTGCCCCCATTATGACCCCTTACGATATTTTTTTCAAGTATGCGATGATAAAGTCTTCAATATCCCCGTCCAGTACCCGGTCAGTATTGCCGGTCTCGTACTCGGTACGCAAATCCTTTACCATGTGATACGGGTGTAGTACATAAGAACGGATCTGATTGCTCCACCCTGGTATTTTATACGCCCCGCGC
>JACREP010000052.1 GCA_016218185.1 Candidatus Gottesmanbacteria bacterium
CAATCAGCCGTTTCAGACCATTGCGTGTCTGTACAATTACACGAGGGATATCCGGTAGAGAAATGAAACCATCCTAAACCGTGTTATGGCATCTTACGGGGCTATTTCACAACTAGTCTACTACATAAGGATATGCAGCTTGGTGACCTCGTGATCTCGACCGCTGCGGTGCGGCTGGACGGCGCATCAAAAGATTTAGTCATTCCCGAGTACCCGGCCGTGGCCAATTACGAAGTAGTGATGGCGCTTATCCAGGCGGCGGAAGAGCTTGGCGTCCGCTATCACGTGGGCATCACCGTCTCAACCGACACGTTTTATACCGGGCAGGGGAGGCCGGCGCTTGGAGGCTACCTGCCGAGCTTCAAAGAGCGCATTTTGGAAGATATGCAAAAAGCAGGAGTTCTCAATTTTGAAATGGAGGTAAGTGCGCTTCTTGCCTCGGCTGCCATTTTTGGCAAGCGGGCAGGGGCAGTATGCGTGGTGATTGCCAACCGCGTGACCGACGAATTTGCCATCACCGATGCGATGGAGAAACGTGCGGGGCAGGTGGCGTCATTGGCAGTTACAATTATTGCCAAGTGGGATAAAGAGAAAGAGAAGGCCGGGAAGCAGTTTCTGTACCCTAAACTCCTCGAGTAGTTGTCATCGCGAGACCGTTCTTACGGCGTGGCGATCTCTTTGAGATTGCTTCGCTCCGTTCGCAATGACATAATGAACCCATGAAAACGATTATTTACCTCGTCCGTCACGGTGAGGTGCATAACCCGGAGAAGATTTTCTACGGCAGGCTTCCGGGATTTGGGTTAAGTGAGTTAGGAAAAAGCCAAGCGGAGACGCTTGCGGCGCTATTAAAAACACGGCCGATTGCCGCCCTCTACACAAGCCCGCTTATGCGTGCCGTGGAAACCGCCGGGTACGTTGGCCGCCATTTTCCGCACCTGACACCCATTGTCGATGAGCGGCTTATTGAGGTGGGTTCGCCGCTTGAGGGCAGGTCGTGGGAGGAACTGGAACGCAACCAATGGAATTTTTACCGGTATTCCGAACATACCCGCGGCGGCGGGGAACACCTGAGCGACATTTGGAAGCGGATGCGCCGGTTTCTTGCAGAAACAGCGAAAAAACACAAAGGACAGGAAATTGCAGCTATTTCCCACGGCGAGCCCATCATGGTGACGCACACAAAGTTTACCGGCAAACGGCTGCACCTGCCGATTGTCCGGCAACACTGGGTGGAAAACGCACAGGGAATTCGGTTGGTATTTAATGAGCTTGGAGCCGTAGAAGTGGCTAAACTTACATTCTAAAAATTTGACAGGAGGCAAAAATCGGACTATACTAGAACATGGTTAAAAACCTTGTTGATCTTCATCTCCACTTAGGCGCTTCTTCGACCCCGCACTTCCTTTGGGAACTGGCACATGAGCAGGGCATCAGACTTGCCGAAAAAGATTATTTTTCCTTCATCAACTCCATCACGATCCGGGAAAAAACAACGTATGACAACTATCTTAAATTTTTTGATATCACCGAACTTATTCAATCTTCTACGTATGCCATAGAAAAGGCCGCCCATGAAGCCGTAAGCCGCGCATATCGCAAAGGGAATGTCACAACCATCGAGATTCGATTCAACCCGATGCTGCGCAATCGCGGCGGGGAACAGGATTTAGATAAAATTATTTTCGGCGCGGCCGTCGGCATGAAAAAGGCGTGTCTGGAATATCCGGTTCGCGCGGGACTAATCCTTATGATGGACCGCAGATTCCCTAAAGAAAAAAATCTGATCATTGCCAAAAAGGCCATACGGTTTGCAGCGGAAGGAGTGGTCGGATTGGATATAGCCGGGCCGCTCACCAAAGGGTTCCGGGTGGAAGATTTGGTAGAGCCGGTACGGGTAGCACGGAGCGCAGGGCTGGGGATCACCATCCACACAGGTGAAGTGACCGGGCCGGAGGAAATTTGGCAAGTGGTTAAACTCCTGACTCCCGAGCGCATCGGCCACGGGATCCGGTCGGTTGGGGATTCTAAACTTCTTGATGAACTTGCCAAACGGAAAGTCGTTTT
Source organism: Candidatus Gottesmanbacteria bacterium (assembly GCA_016218185.1). Classification (GTDB taxonomy): domain Bacteria; phylum Patescibacteriota; class Microgenomatia; order UBA10105; family UBA927; genus JACREP01. The sequence goes on from JACREP010000052.1 coordinate 2,068, forward strand.
AGAAGTATGTCCGATGTCGAACATCCAGACCAACGCAGTACGGGATTGGAAGGAGATGGGTAACATTATTGATGCGTTGAAACAGCATGGCGTTCCCTTTACCATCAACTCCGACGGGCCGGAACTCCTTGGAACCACGGTCGCGGAGGAATTCGAAAAACTTATGGAGAAGGGAATACTTACAAAAGAAGATATCGCCTCTTGTATAAAAAGAGCAAACAATGCGACATTCATACGGTAACGATTAAGAAGTAAAAATTTTATAGTCACTAATTCTGATAGCGGCCGTTGTTTGTTTTAGTGATTATAGAAAAAATTGAATACTATGAAAACTATGGAAAAGAAAACTATGGAGGAAGGTTTGACGTTTGACGACGTTTTGCTGTTACCCGGATATACGGATTTTAAGAGGGCTGATGTGGATCTGACGGCGCGACTTCATCCGACGATTACCCTTAAACTTCCGATTATTTCTTCTCCCATGGATACGGTGACGGAAAGTGCCATGGCGCGCAGTCTTGCGTTAGCCGGAGGATTAGGCATCATCCACCGCAATCTTACGGTTGCCGGTCAAGCAGATATGGTTGCCGATATTAAAAAAGAAAAATTACTTGTTGGCGCGGCAGTCGGGGTGGGGAGCGATTTTGAAGAACGGGTGAAAGCATTAGTCAATGTTCAAACAGATGTATTAGTAATTGATTCGGGACATGGCAATACAAAATTTATGATGGATGCGATTCGTTTTATCAAAAAAAATTATCCCAAAACAGCTCTCATGGCGGGGAATATTGCCACCGCGGATGGAGCCAAACGTTTAATTGCCGCAGGCGCCGATATCCTGCGCGTTGGCATGGGGCCGGGGAGCATCTGCACCACGCGGATCGTCACGGGGATGGGCGTGCCGCAGTTATCCGCGATTGCGGATGCAACACGAGCGGCAAGAGCAACGAAAGCAAAACGAGTGACGATAGTTGCCGATGGCGGTATCCGGCAAATTGGAGATATGGCCAAAGCGCTGGCAGCCGGAGCGCACGCCGTGATGCTGGGAAGTCTCCTTGCGGGTTTTGATGAGTCGCCGGGAAAGACAGTTTCCTTAAACGGAAAGAAATACAAGGAGTACCGCGGGATGGGAAGTATTGCTTCGATGCAAAAGGGGAGCGCCGAGCGCTACGGGCAGTCAGCGCAAACGAAAGGGAGGAAACTCATTGCCGAAGGCGTGGAAGGCCTCGTCGCTTACAAGGGCGCGATTGGCGAGTACCTTGACCAGGTTGCCGGAAGTCTCAAGTCTTCCTTCTATTATATCGGTGCTCAAACCCTGGCGGAGTTCCAGAAAAAGGCGAAGTTTATCCGCATCACACCGGCCTCCATGGAAGAAAGCCACCCGCACAGCATCACGGTGGTTGACGCAGGGAAGAACTACCAAATTTAGCTTCAAAAGGCGTGGCCTTAAAGGGGTCACCCGGAACCTGGATATTGCGTTGGCATTTGGTTTTGCGTATTATCATGCCATGAAGCTGCAAAGCGTTGATTCCGCAATTGCCCGTCTTATCAACCGGGAAGCCAAGCGGCAGAAAGAAGTGCTTGAGATGATCCCCAGTGAAAACTATGCGTCGGCTGCAGTGCGGGAGGCAGTAGGGTCGGTTTTGACCAACAAATACTCTGAAGGATACCCCCACAAACGCTACTATCAGGGGAATCAGTTTATTGACGAAATAGAAGACATCGCCATTGCGCGGGCAAAAAAACTGTTCGGCGTGCCCCATGTCAACGTCCAGCCGTACTCCGGCTCGCCTGCCAACAGCGCGGTCTATTTTGCGCTCCTTAATCCCGGCGACACCATCATGGGGCTCAAACTTTCCGGCGGCGGGCACCTGACGCACGGGCAACCTTCTGTAACGTTTTCCGGCAAATACTTCCGCAGCGTGCAGTACGACGTGACTGCGGATGGACTTATTGATTTGGAAGCAGTTGCCGCGCTTGCCAAAAAGGAAAAGCCAGCAATTATTGTGGTTGGCACGACGGCGTATCCCAGGATTTATGACTGGAAAGCGTGGAAAAACATTAGCGATCGCGTGGGCGCGCTGTTCCTTGCTGATATTTCCCATATTGTGGGGCTGATTGTCGGTGGAGTGCACCCCTCGCCGATTCCGTACGCGGATGTCGTTATGACCACGACCCATAAGACCCTGCGCGGGCCGCGCGGAGCGATGCTTCTGGTGACGAATCAAGGGCTCAAAAAAGATCCGCAAATGGGAGAAAAAATTGACCGCGCGGTATTTCCGGGACTCCAGGGAGGGCCGCATGATAACGTGACGGCGGGGATCGCGGTAGCCCTTAAAGAAGCAACAACCGCTGCCTTTCGCACCTACGCAAAACAAATCGTGACGAATGCCAAAGTCTTGGCAAAGACCTTAACCGACGAAGGGTTTACGCTTACCACCGGAGGCACGGATAATCACCTGATGGTTGTGGATTTACGGCCTCAAAAGGTCATTGGCAATATCGCGGCAGAGGCCCTTGAAGTTGCCCAAATCGTCGTCAACCGCAACAGCGTGCCGCACGACCCCAACCCGCCGTTTTACCCATCCGGCATCCGTTTAGGAACACCCGCAATTACCACGCGGGGGATGAAGGAAAAGGAAATGCGGCAGATCGGAAAATGGATTAGCCAAGTCATCCGCGAAGTCTCCCACTACCGGTTACCCGATGCCAAAGAAGAACGGGGGAAGTATTTGGCAAAAGTCAAAAAAGAGCTTTCTGGCAACAAAAACTTGCATTCCATCGCCAAATCTGTTACCATCCTCTGTAAACAGTTCCCTGTCCCATAATTTTTAAGATTTGGAGGTGTAATTAAGTATGCGTAATGCCCGTGAAATGTGTCTGTGTGATAATGGGGGTGAATATCTTAAAGAGGCACTTGAAGGAGGAGCCCAACCAGGAGAGAAAGTATTTTGTAGGTTTCGTCAAATTGGAGGTCTTGAGTGCAATAAGAGATATACCATCAGGTTGGTAGATGGAAAAC
>JACREP010000053.1 GCA_016218185.1 Candidatus Gottesmanbacteria bacterium
TATTTCGTAGATAAGCGTGGTCGTGGTTGTCTTGCCGTCTGTACCGGTGACTCCGATCACCGTGAGTTTTCTGGAAGGAAACCGAAACCAGAGCATTGCAGCCATCGCCACCAACAGATGATATAGCCCTTTGAGGCTCCGTAGCATAGATCCAATTATACCACGCGGAGCGTCGAACCCGCGGGCGATCAATACTGGGGAGGCAAACCAAGGGCATGGAAAAGGTCGCGCGCAATCGTAAAAAACAGGGGGGCCGCGGTCTCTGATCCCCACGGCGAACTTTTCGGCTCCCGCAGGGTCACGAGCATCACAAATTTCGGATTATCTGCCGGAGCGAATCCGACAAACGAAGCAATCGTTTTATTCTCATCATAATGGCCGGCTACCGGGATCTGTGCGGTGCCTGTCTTACCGGCAATGCGGTAGCCTTTGGGTTTCGCCCATTTCGCCTCGCCATTGTCCACCGCTGCCACCATCATCTCAGAGATGACGTTGGCAGTGGCAGACTGGATAACCTGCCTTACCTTTTTCGGTCTGACCGAAACACTCCGACCCCGACTGTCGCGTATTTCTTTCACTACGTGCGGCTCCATGAGCCATCCGTCATTTGCAATTGCCGCAGCCGCCCGCACCATCTGAATCGGCGTTACTGCTATACCCTGTCCAAATGACGTGGTCGCCAGGTCAATTACCCCCCACTCGCTGTCTTTTCTCAGTTGCGGTGCGCTTTCTTCTTCAACATCTATCCCCGTCGGGGCTCCGAATCCGAAGTTCCGGATATAGGAGAGCGTCTTTTCCTTTCCGAGCTTGTTGGCCACATACACCATTCCTACATTAGAAGAATACTCCAATACTTTGGTCATGGTAATGGTCCCGTGATATAGATCATTCCATGTACGTATAGTATAGTCCCCGATGCTCACCGGTCCGGTTTCTTCCATGGTCGCGGCTGGGGTCACTAATTTCTCCTGGATGGCCGCGGCCATCACCAGCACCTTAAACGTAGATCCCGGTTCATAGGCGCTGGCAACAATCGGATTCTTATACAACGATTTTTCAAAAGCTTTGAAATTCTGCGGATCATATGAAGGATACGTAGCCATAGCCAAAATCCCCCCGGTTGCCGGATCCATGACTACCACCGTCCCTTCGCTTGCTCCGTACTTCCTCATCCCTTCCTGCAGGCGGCGCTCCACTATTCCCTGAATCATCCGGTCAATCCATAATACCAACGTTCTGCCATCCTCCGCCTCAATACGTGTCGCATTTCCCACCAGAATTGGGGCTCCCCGAACGTCTTTTTCCGCCACTTGCATACCGTCTTTACCCCGCAACTCCCGATCATAATACCCCTCCAGTCCGAAATACCCTTTATCGTGCCCATTTACGTCCGACCCGACGAATCCCAATATTTGTGCTGCCATCGAGGCTTCCGGATAATACCGCTTTGGCTCTTTTTCAAACCCCAGGCCCGTCAAATCCAGCGCTTTGAGTGCACTCACTTTCGGAGCTTCCACTTTATGAGCAATCGGTACCCAAACGCGGTTCGGATCCGACAGTTGAGCTGAAAGCAATTGTCCATCCAACGCCAGCACCGGCGACACAGAACGGACAAATGCACCCATGTCTTTGATGCGTTTCGGTTCACCGTACACCAGATACGCCGGCTGATTAATTACCAGTGGACTCCCGTCCGAAGAAAGAATCCCGCCGCGTGAAGCAGGAAGTGTACGCTCTACGACGTATTGGAACGCCGCTTGCGCACGTAATTCGTCCCCTTTAACCGTCGTCCAATACAACAACCGCAACACGATGGCTGCAAACAATACGACAAAGATGCTAAAGACGGCCCATAACCGCCACATAGCAGGAATATTACCGTACATTGAGTGCAAAGGGAAATTGATTCGTTCCGATCGTGAGGTATTCTGCCGACTCCATAAACCCGAGCTCTTTGGCTCTCTCAGTCACCGTCAGAAGCGATGAAGCAGAGGCAACGTCCTGAACTAACCGCTCATTCTCTTCACGTACCTGACTTATATGCTCATCTATGATACGCACCTCGCGGCCCAGACTTGCCAAATGATTCGTAAGCAAAAATTCCACCAGAATGCCACCGACAAGAAAAAAGGGAATGCAGGAAGAAATAAAAGATGTGATTCGACGGATCATAGGTTTACCGCAATTCTTAGTTTTGCGCTTCCGGCTCTTTTGTTGGTCCGTATTTCATTTTCAGTCGGTCGGATCGGTTTTTTGGTCATATTTTTCATCTTCCTTTCCCTAAAAAATCCTTTTACAATACGATCTTCCAATGAATGAAAACTTATAACAGCTAATCTTCCGCCTGGTGTCAATACGTTCGCTGCTCCTGTCAACCCAACACGCAATGCTGTCAGTTCGTCATTGACGGCAATCCGGATGGCCTGAAAAACGCGAGAGAGCGTTTTTTCGCGTTGTGCCTTTGGTACAACGCTGTCAATGACTGCTGTCAACGCACCCGTTGTTTCGATTGGTTTCACACGACGGGCGCCCACAAGAGCATGAGCAATTGGCCTAGCCAGCTCTTCTTCACCAAACGTTGCAAGAATTTCATATAATTCCTCACGACTGTTCCGTTGTAAAAGTGTTGCCGCCGATTCTCCCTCGCTTTGATTCATCCGCAAATCGAGTAGCGCGTCGGCAAACCGATAACTGAATCCTCGTTCTGGTATATCAAGCTGGTGGCTCGACACTCCCAAATCAAATAACACGCCGTCAACCTTGCTAAACCCGTTCTCGTTTGCAATCCGCTCAATATCCCGAAAATTCCCCTGTACAATCTTTACGTCTTCGCCCCATTTGGCATTTGGCATTTGGCATTTGGCATTCTCAATCGCGTATTTAATGGCATCCGGATCCGCATCAATTCCCAACAACTTTCCGCCTCGATTGAGAATCTCTATCCCGTGTCCTCCTCCTCCCACTGTCGCATCGATATACCGCTTGCCCGGCGTCACCTCAAGTCCTTCCACGACTTCGCTAAGCATTACCGGCGTATGGAACGTGTTCATACGCTTTCCAGATTTGCGGCGTATTCTTTCCAACGGGCACGGTCCCAAATCTCAAAATGGTCGCCGGCGCCGATCACAACAACTTCCCGGGTCACGCTCGCGTATTCCTTGAGCAGGGCAGGCAGAAGAATACGACCTAGCTTGTCGATCTCAACTTTTTCGGCCGCGGCAAAGAGGTAGCGTCGAAGCTGCCTCCCGCGGCTGTCGGTCACCGGCGTGTCAAGGTGCTTACCAGCCTCCCGCTCCCAACTCGCCTTATCAAATCCAAAAATACACGGTTCAAACCCCTTCGCAAGTACCACTTCCCGTTCATCAAACTCTTGCCGTATTTTTCTTGGGAGCGTCACACGGCCCCGATCATCCAATGCATGGTCGTATTCCCCAAGGAATAGATTCATGACCCGATTCTACCACTTCTTCCCACTAATATCCATAGTCTCCCATTTTTCACGGGTTGTCAAGGGGTGATTACAACGGTCGAAGGCGCTGAGGTCAGCATACCTTGATTCTCGCAACGGTCAAGGTCCAGACAGCTATCTGTTTATAAGAGTCTTTTTTGCCAAGGCCGTGACCGTTGCTGCGAAAAGGTATGCCTCCCCGCGCCTTCTTGGTGGGATAAAAGCATAAAATAATACGCGCGAAGGGGAACAGATTCTTTTGGCAACCTGAAGATTTGCGTGTGTGTTGGAGTATAAACTTCGGAGCAAATCTTCATTTAGCGAAGCAGGGAATATCCTCTGAGATCTAAGAAGCTAGCTGAGCGGCCAAAAAATCTGTTCCCGAAGCGCGGAGCATCATTTGTGCGGCAGGACCCGACTAGATCTATTCCTTACAACTCGTAGTCTTTGGAGAACTGGCTCTTTTTGCCGCTTGTATCGGTGAATTCCAGAGTCACGGAGATCTTTTTAACCCCCAGATCCGGCTTGCAGTCATTTTTGGAACACGTCCCCAAGTACACTTCACGCTCAAATGCATCCTTCCCCGATACGTCAATCGGCTTACTGCCGGAATTCACACCTTTGATAAGCCCCTGGCTTTCGTAGGTAAGCTCATACGCCACGGATGTATATTTTCCTGCCATCCCTGAAACTTCCACCACCACGGTATTGGCACGGATTTTGCTTTTCACCAGTTGTACGCTTACGGAAGTATCCATCGGTGCAACATCTTCCTTCGGAACCTCCTCAACGACCGTCTGTGCTTCTCTGGAGCGAGAAATACTTTTGACCACAACGACTCCCGTTATAACCACGAGCGCTGTGAGAAGTCCAAAAAGCAATGATTTCTTAGGCATACAATTCCTCCTTTAATTTCTCCTCAATATATGCAACTAACTTCCCGATATTCACGCGATCCTGCTTGGTCGTATCCCGGTCACGCACCGTCACCGTATCATCAACTAGCGTAGCATAATCCACGGTCACACACCACTGGGTACCCGCTTCATCCTGCGAAAGATAGCGCTTCCCTATATTCCCCCGGTCATCCCACGCCGTCACAAAGGTCTTTTTCAGCATCGTGTGGACTGTCTGAGCCTTCGCTACAAGCTCCGGCTTGTTTGCTACCAGCGGAAATACGGCAACTTTGTAAGGCGACAGGCGTGGGTGCAACCGGAGGACAACACGTTTCTCCTCTTGGGCATACGCATCAATCAGTAGCGCCAGCATCAGTCGAGATACGCCGACGGAAGGTTCGATGATGTAGGGAATAAA
>JACREP010000054.1 GCA_016218185.1 Candidatus Gottesmanbacteria bacterium
ACCAGGACAACTATGCCCACGTGGAATTAACCAGTAAGGATCACCCCGGAAGCATCATTGTGTGGGCCAAGGATACGACAGCCACGGATGTCAATGCGTGGGTGAAAACGGAAAAGTTGTTTGCCGGAGCCACGGTGGCAGCCGCCACGATGAGCGGCAAACCGGCAAAAAAGATCATTCTTGCCGACGGATCAAAAACGATCGTCGGGACGATTGACCAGGACATCCTGTTTACCGTCGAAGCATTGCCCACGGATGCTTTGTACTGGAACCGGATCCAGGATATGATTACTCAAAGCTTTACGCTGACATCGCCGCAACAGGAAACAGGCACGGGCGCGGAATCGTCTGCGGCGGAGGAATTTGTCGATGAGGAAGAAGTTGTGCAGTAGCTCTATTTTTCTACAGCCATGAATGAGGATACAGGTATTTGGGTGAAGAGGCAGCGTTGTTGTTATTTTCAAAAATAATCTTTGGCTCTTCTCCCGGTTTGAGTGTCACGGTATATTCCTTGTGCGTTGGTGAGAGGGGTTCCACGCTAATTTCCATGAGCAGGCGATTATCGTCTGACCAATCGAGTGGCCAAACAGAGATCGAATCGGAAATTGTTGCTCTGTTGCGCTCCAGCAAAAATTGTCTGATGGTTTCATCGATATCAAGCCTGTTCCAATTTTTGGAAATAAACCCATGAATAGAGACATACAGCGTATTATTCATGTTTATCTGCTTCGACCGCGGATTAAAATTAGTAATCGCGGTAAACCTGCCGTCGGGAGAGATCAAAAAATATTCCTGTGAGAGGTTGGCCTCGGCCAGGTCAAAAAATACATCCTTTGTGTCTGTTTTGGGATAGTAGGCGTACCGGGCTTGGTGATACGCCGATCCGGCAGGCATATTCGGCCAGCCCCGTTCGGAAAGAATCATCCATGACCCGTCGATGCCGACGTTTTCAATCTCTATCTGGTATGGTGAGGATAAAAGAAGATCGGATTGGCCCGTGTCCGGCGTGTACTTCATAAGATCTACGCGGGTTCCGGTAAACGGTGCATCGGAAAACTTCGTGTAATAGATATGGCCGTCCTTTCCCCATTGTGCTGTGCCGATCGAAAAAATTGTTGTCCCCTGCGGCCGCGGGTGAATGGGACTGTACCCGTAATTTTTGAAGGCAGCATTTTTTACGAACGTTTTGACTTGCCGGGAACGTGATGTATCCACTCCAATGAGGTCGCCGGCCAAGTTGAAAACAACCCACGTACTGTCGGGGGACCAAGACGGAGGGGAGGAAATTGTGTTTGGAGGATACGTCCCTTCATTTATTTTTTTTGTTTCTAAAGCAATGCGGTATTGTCCGGAGGAAGCGGTGCACCGTACCCAGAGCCCGTCATCCTCAAAGTAGGCAATTTTGCTGCCGTCCGGAGACGGTATGCCCCAGGATACGCCGCTTGCCGTTTTGTCCCAAATTCTTGTTCGATTGCTTCCGCCGCCGGACGATATATAGTCGGCGCGGTCTCCGCCATAGAGGATTCTGTTTTTCTCGGAAGGCAACGGGCACTCCGAGAGAATTTCTGTGTGCAGGGGTTTGAATGCCCGCATTGGCATCCATCGCAACAGGTAGGCTATCAACCAAAGGCTCACCGGAAGTACAAAGAGGAGCACGGAAGAAGCTGCCACGGTTTTGGTATACGCGGCCCGATGCTCTGAATGCAGAAAACGCCGAAACAGAACGACGGCAACAAGCGTTGTTGTGCCAAGGAGCAACGCAAGTATGAAAACATACAGGGCGCTCAGTTGTGTTTTAGTCCACCCAGAGGCAATCCAGTTGGGGAAAAAGTTATCAAGGGTCGGTGCTTCGTGGCCCAAGAAATGAAATGGGATGATGAGTACCCGGTCCCATTCATAATAGAGGCGGTTAAAGACGAATCTATTCCAGACGCCGTTGGCAACAGCCAGGAGAGCAAACAGGAGAGCGATATAGGGCAGAAAGATCCTCCATGGCAGTTTTCTCCCGAAGAACCGCTTGGAAATGAAGAGAGAGAACAACGGGGGAAGAATGGCTCCAACAAGGGAAATAACGATGAAAAAGAAGGAGAGGAAAAACATGATGTTTCCTAAACGTCCCAGTATCAATGGAATGTTACTCATGGGAGATGATTATATCACCATATTCACCTTTTATCCTGTTTGTGTTATACTGTCGTTGACCTGGGAACAAAGTGTGGCGGCCTTGAGTAACCTCTTTTATGGTGTTTCTCTTTAGGCGAATGCCCTTCAAGACCTAAGGAGAAAGGAAAATCCATATATGGCAACCAATTTATTTGTGGGGAATCTTCCCTACAACATGGACAGCGACAAGCTTGGCCAGGTATTTGCTGCTGCTGGTCAAGTGGTTTCCGCCAAAGTGATCT
>JACREP010000055.1 GCA_016218185.1 Candidatus Gottesmanbacteria bacterium
AATGCTCTGACCACTGATGCTTTGTCTTGTTTATGCAATACAATTCACCTCCCCTGAGCAGATGGATGACGTAAATTTTCAGGAGGATTCTCTCGTGAGTCAACGAATGGCTTTCAGGAGGAAATTAAGTGAGGCAAATCGGGGTATTGACAAGCAGGGAACACCCGCTATAATACGCTATAGTTACCTAAGCCTTGAAGGAGGCGAACGTTCATTGTTCGCTTCTTTTTGTCGTTCACTGAACGTAAGAATTTATTCCAATGGCGAAAGACGACATTACCCAAAAACGACTGTATTGGGGGAAAGACTATCAAAATCTTCCACCCCTGGATCTGACTCTCGTACAGCGGGAATCGTATCAGTGGTTTTTGGAAACCGGGATCCGCAACCTTCTGGCAGAAGTTTCTCCCATTACGGATTTTACCGGTAAAAACTGGACACTCTCCTTTGGCGATTATTACTTCGGCCGTCCCCGCTTAACCCCGGCAATTGCACTGGAAAAAGGTCTGACCTACGACATGCCGCTCAAAACCACAGCGACACTCGTTAATAAACAGACCGGACACCAGGTGACGCAGGAAGTATTTTTGGGCGATATTCCGGCGATGACTACCAACGGTACCTTTATTATTAACGGCATTGAGCGTTGCGTCGTCAACCAGCTCGTGCGGTCCCCGGGCATTTATTTTACCGGCACGGTCGACGCGGCTTCCGGCCGGACGCTCTACAGCGCAGAGATCCGTCCCATGCACGGCTCGTGGCTCGAGTTTATCGCCACCAGAAACGATGTCCTGATGGTGCGCATTGACCGCCGGCGCAAGTTCGTGGCATCTACGTTTCTTCGGGCCATTGGGATTGAAACCAACGAAGAGATCCAAAAAGCAGTAGCCGCCGTGGACACCAATCCGGATCACCGGTATGTGGAAGCAACACTTGCCAAAGATCCCACAACCAACCACGTGGAGGCGGTTCTTGAGCTTTACCGGAAGCTCCGTCCCGGTGAGCCGATTGTATTGGATAACGCCAAGGAGCTCCTTCGACAGATGTTTTTTGACTACCGCAGGTACAGTTTGGAGCGCGTCGGCAGATATAAAATGAATAAAAAATTGGGACTGACCGTTCCCAACGACAACGACCATTGGGTGCTGACGCGTGATGATATTATTGGAAGCCTGCGCTACCTGATTTCTTTAACGGCGGGTAAGGGTGATGTTGATGATATCGATCATTTAGGCAACCGGAGAGTCCGCCGGGTCGGGGAATTGGTGGCAACCAATGCCTTCCGAGTGGGACTATTGCGTCTGGAGCGGTCTGTCCGGGAGAAAATGAGTTTGGCCGGGCCTGCGGCATCCGAACTTACTCCCATGCAACTAGTCAACGCCCGGCCGATCATTGCGTCCGTTAATGATTTCTTCCGGACGAGCCAGCTGTCTACCATTCTGGACCAGACCAACCCGCTCGCTGAAGTGGATAATCTGCGGCGCTTAACCGTGATGGGAATCGGCGGCATTTCGCGGGAGCGGGCATCGTTTTCCATCCGCGATATTAATGCGTCGCAATACGGCCGCATTTGCCCAGTGCGTTCGCCGGAGGGCCCCAACATCGGCTTAGTCACCTACATGTCTCTCTATGCGCGGGTAAACGAGTACGGTTTTTTGGAAACACCGTACCGGAAAATGGAAAAGGTGACGCGGGGGGGCAAAACGACGATGCGGGCAACCAACGACATCGTGTATATGGATGCAAGTGATGAACAGGATCACTACATTACGCATGCAAGCGTCCCAATGGATGAACACGGAGTGATTGAGGCGGAGCGCATACCGGTACGATACAAAGGAGACTTTCTTGAGGCTGATGCGGCGTTGGTCGAGTACATGGATGTGGTGCCGCGGCAGGTCGTCGGAGCGCCTGCGTCCATGATTCCGTTTATTGCGCACGATGAAGCCAACCGGGCGCTGATGGGCACGCACATGCAGTGCCAGGCCGTGCCGCTTCTTACCCCGCAGGCGCCGATTGTGGGTACCGACATGGAGACTCCTATTGCCGAGACCATGGGCAGGGTGACGCGGGCAACCGATGACGGGACCGTGGTATTTGCCGACGGATCAACCGTGGTGATGAAAACAAAGGACGGACAGGAGCAAACGTATACGCTGGAAAAATTTAAGCGATCGGCACAGTCTACCTGTTACAACCAGCGGGTGCTGGTGGGAACCGGAGATCGGGTGAAGAAGGGTCAGGTACTCATTGAAGGACCGGCAAGCGAAGGAGCGGAACTGGCACTTGGGGCAAATCTCATCATCGCATACATGAGTTTTGAAGGATTAGGATATGAGGATGCCATTGTGATCTCCGACCGGTTGGTAAAAGAAGATGTGCTTACCTCGGTTCACATTGAAGAGTACGAGGCCAGTGTCGTGGATACCAAACTGGGGCCGGAGGAGACCACCCGCGATATTCCCAATGTGGGAGAAGAGGCGCTGCGGAATTTGGACGAAAACGGCATCGTGGTAGTGGGTGCGGAAGTGGGGCACAATGATATCCTGGTGGGTAAAATTGCACCCAAAGGAGAAACCGAGCTCACCGCCGAAGAGCGGTTGCTTCGGGCGATTTTCGGAGAAAAAGCGCGGGAAGTACGCGATACATCGCTTAGGGTTCCCCACGGCGAGCGCGGTACGGTGATTGAAGTCAAAATTTTAGATAAGGAACAGGGAGATGAATTGGAGCCGGGAACCAACCGGAAAATTATCGTGAAGGTGGCGCAGATGCGCAAAGTCGTGGTGGGAGACAAGCTCGCCGGCCGGCACGGGAACAAAGGCGTGATCTCCAAGATTGTGCCGGTTGCCGATATGCCGTACCTTTCTGACGGGACGATTGTGGATATCATCATTTCTCCGTTGTCGGTTCTGTCACGCATGAACTTAGGACAGCTTTTAGAAGCGCATCTGGGACTGGCTGCCCAAAAACTGAACCTGCGTGTGGCGTTGCCGGTGTTTGAACCTGTGTCGGAAGACAGAATCGTCGAAAAACTGAAAGAAGCAAACCTGCCGGTATCGGGCAAGAGCACGCTGTTTGACGGCCGGACCGGCACTGCGTTTGCCGTGCCGATCGTCGTGGGCATCGGGTACATTATGAAACTTATTCACATGGTGGAGGATAAAACGCATGCGCGCTCTACCGGCCCGTATTCGCTGGTAACGCAGCAACCCCTGGGCGGCAAAGCGCAGATGGGCGGACAGCGGTTGGGGGAAATGGAAGTTTGGGCTCTGGAAGCTCATCGTGCAGCGCATATCCTGCAGGAGATGCTGACGATAAAATCCGATGATGTCGTGGGACGGGCCAAAGCGTTTGAGGCAATTGTCAAAGGCATGGATATCCCCGAGTCAACGGTGCCGGAGTCATTTAAAGTATTAGTGAAAGAACTGCAGGCGTTAGGCTTAAACGTTACCCCGACCGGCGTGGTGACGGTAAAGCCGGCTGCTCCGGTTGCTGCACCCACCACACCGGCCGATGATGGTGCAGTGGCACAGCAGGCGGCTGAGTTAGCGAAGGTAAGCGGAAAAGAAATTATAAGTGATAAATCTACAAATCTACAAATAAACAAATCCGACAAATGAATGACTTAATCATTTTAATGATTTAATCATTGATAAATTCATTTGTAGATTGATAACGAGTATGGACAAAAAAGGAACATTTGCAAACATCATTGACTTTTCGGGTCTCAAAGTGACGTTGGCGTCGCCCGAAGAAGTCAAATCGTGGTCTTACGGCGAGGTAACCAAGCCGGAAACCATCAACTACCGGACACTCAAGCCTGAGAAAGACGGGTTGTTTGACGAGCGGATTTTTGGTCCGACGAAAGATTGGGAGTGTTACTGCGGCAAATACAAACGGATCCGGTATCGGGGGATTATCTGTGACAAATGCGGCGTTGAAGTGACACAAAGCAAGGTGCGTCGGGAGCGCATGGGGCACATTACTCTTGCCACGCCGGTGGCCCATGTATGGTTTTTTAAAGGTGCCCCGTCGCGACTGTCGCTCCTTCTGGATGTTTCTCCGCGGGCACTTGAGGAAGTTATCTATTTTGCCCAGTATCTGGTGACATCAGTGGACGAAGAGAAGAAAAAAAGCGTGCTGGCGCATTTAGCAGAGGTAGGTAAACAACGGATGGGTGAAGTTGATGAGCGCAGCCGTCAGGAAAAAGCCAAGCGGGAAGAGGCAGAAGCCGCGGAAAAAGAAGAGATCAAAGCCCGCGTGGGAGGTGCCGAAGCACGGGATATGGCCATAGCAGAATTGAAGCTTCGTCAGCGGCAGGAATTGGCAGCGTTAGAAGGAACCAATGCCCAAGAGAAACAGAAAATTACCGAAATCATGGAACAGCTTCAGGCGATCGTCCGCTCCATCAAGCCGCTGACGACCGTTACGGAAGATGAATATCTGCGGCTTTTGGAGCATGACGCAACAACATGCTTTACGGTAGGCATGGGTGCGGAAGCGGTGCTTGAAGTAGTGAAGCGCCTCGACCTGGACAAGCTTGCTTCCCAGCTTCGCGAAGAGATACAGGATACTACCGGGCAGCGGCATATCAAGGCAACCAAGCGGCTGAGACTGGTGGACGGCATGCGCAAAGCAGGAGTCGTTTCCTCGTGGATGATTCTTTCTCAGTTGCCGGTGCTCCCGCCGGATCTGCGGCCCATGGTACAGCTGACCGGCGGCAGATTTGCAACGAGCGACCTCAATGATCTTTATCGCCGCGTCATCAACCGCAATAACAGGCTCAAGCACCTCATGGATTTGGGAGCGCCGGAAATTATACTCCGCAACGAAAAACGCATGCTTCAGGAAGCGGTGGACAGTTTAATTGACGCAACCCAACGGCCAAGCTCGCGTGCGGTGATCGCGCCGCTGCGGAGCCTTTCCGATATGCTCCGCGGCAAACAGGGGAGGTTTCGTCAGAATCTGTTAGGTAAGCGCGTGGACTACTCCGGACGGTCCGTTATTGTCGTAGGGCCGGAGCTCAAACTTACCCAGTGCGGACTGCCCAAAGAAATGGCTTTGGAAATGTTTAAGCCGTTCGTGCTGCGGGAACTCATTGTCCGCGGCATTGCACCCAACGTCAAAAATGCCAAGAACGTGCTGGACCGCAGGACTCCGGAAGTATTTGATATTTTGGAAGAAATTACCCGCGAGCACCCGGTGCTTATGAACCGCGCGCCGACACTGCACAAGCTGGGGATCCAGGCGTTTTACCCGATCCTTATTGAAGGATCGGCTATCCGCATCCACCCGTGCGTGTGTGCCGGATATAATGCGGATTTTGACGGCGACCAGATGGCGGTCCATATTCCGTTGTCTGATAAAAGCAAACATGAGGCAGTGCACCTGATGCTTCCGACGCACAGTTTGCTCAAGCCTGCAGACGGGTCACCCATCACGGTGCCCAATAAAGAAATGGTATTGGGTTGTTACTTCTTAACGACCGTTGCCCCCGTACGTCTCGGGAAACAATCCGCAGATCTTCCGACATTTGCTTCCCCGGAGGATGCAATCTTAGCCTACCAATCCGTCCGCGTTACTCTCCGTGAACCGGTTCGTGTGGGGGTTGATGGGGAGCTTTTGGAAACAACGATCGGCCGTGTGTTGTTTAATGAAATTTTACCCCAGGAACTGCGGTTTATGAACGCGCCGGTTAAGGCTGCAACCGTCAAAAGCATCATCACAAAAGCACTGGCCATTTACAGTAAAGAAGAGGTGGTGACGCTTATCGATGCAATTAAGGATTTGGGCTTTTGGGGAGCCACCCTGTCCGGAGGTTTGTCGGTATCCGTGTTTGACTGTGAAATTATTGCCGAGAAACAAAAAATTATTACGGAAACGGAAGCCAAAGTGGCGGAAGTGGACCAGAACTATCAGCAGGGGCTCATCACTCTTGAGGAAAAAAAGCGTTTGTCTAACGACATTTGGATTGAAGTAACCGAGCGTATCGCGGATCTCACGTGGCAGGCGTTGGAGGCGGACAATCCCGTAAAGATGATTATTGACAGCGGCGGCGCGCGCGCGTCAAAGGACCAGCTCAAGCAGCTCTCCGCCATGAAAGGACTGGTGGTGGATCCGTTGGGCAAGATTGTAGAGCTTCCGACCAAGAGCAATTATCGCGAAGGACTGTCGATTTTTGAGTACGTTACCAGTACCCGCGGATCGCGTAAAGGGCTGACGGACTCAGCGCTTAAAACCGCAGACGCAGGGTACCTGACGCGTAGGCTCGTCGATGTGTCCCATGACATGATTATCCGAATAGAGGACTGCGGTACCGACGAAGGCTGGGAGATCGGCAGCGCCGAGGATCGCCAGACACCGCTTAGCACCCGCGTCATCGGGCGGTTTACTGCAGCGGCTGTGTTGGCCCATGACGGCAAAACGGTGGTGATTGCGAAAGGGGAAGAACTGACCGACGCAAATATTCATTTGCTGGAAAAGCATGCCGTGGCATCGGTCACGGTGCGGTCGCCGCTGACGTGTCAGGCAGCAGTGGGTATGTGCGCGAAGTGCTACGGCAGGGACTTTTCTACCAATGCACATGTGGAATTGGGCACACCCGTGGGCGTCATTAGCGCCCAGTCCATCGGCGAGCCGGGGACGCAGCTGACCATGCGCGTGCGGCACGCCGGGGGTATTGTCGGACTGGACGTGACGCAGGGGTTGCCGCGGGTAGAAGAGTTGTTTGAAGCGCGCACCCCGCGCACGCTTTCGCCGGTTGCGGAAATTGCCGGCAAAGCCGAGGTGTCAGAGACAGAAGCAGGATACAACGTGCGCATACGAAACACCGCCATCAAACCTCCGGAAGAGCGTGAATACGTCATTCCCTTAACTTCAGAATTAAAAGTGAAGGACGGAGACCTGGTTGCCACCGGGGACCAATTATCCAGCGGCTATCTGGATATCAAACAAGTGCTGGCGGTCCGAGGGCTCCGGGGCGCGCAGAAATATCTCATCAATGAGGTGCAGCGGGTGTATGAGTCGCAGGGTATTCAGATTTCAGACAAGCATTTTGAAGTGATCGTGCGCAAAATGAGTGAAAAAGTACGCATCGATACTCCGGGAGATACCATGCTGTTGCCCGGGGAACTGGTGGATCGCACGCGTTTCCGCGAAGAAAACGCCCGTGTACTTGCCGCAGGCGGAGAGCCGGCGACCGCGCAGATTATAGTCCTGGGGATCACCCGCGGATCGCTGTTTACCGAGTCTTGGCTATCAGCCGCGTCGTTTCAGGAAACGACCAACGTCCTCACCGATGCCGCACTGGCCGCCAAGGAAGACAATTTGTTGGGGCTCAAAGAAAATGTTATTATCGGTCGGCTCATTCCGGTGACTGCGGAGCGGGCAAGTATCGTACAATAATATGCCAACCATTAATCAATTAGTAAAAAACGGAAGAAAAAGTAAGCCGAAGAAAATTAAGGCAACGGCGCTGCGGAAATTTTTTAACGCGAAAGACCGGCTGATGCGGCAGTTGCCATCGCCGTTTAAACGCGGCGTGGTGACGCTGGTAAAAACTATGACGCCCAAAAAACCAAACTCCGCGCTTCGGAAAGTCGCGCGTGTCCGGCTTTCCAATAAGCAGGAAGTGACCGCGTACATCCCCGGCATCGGCCATGAACTGACCGAACACGCCATCGTCTTGGTGCGCGGCGGCCGGGTACCGGATTTGCCGGGAGTCAAGTACCACATCGTGCGCGGCAAGTACGATATGACCGGTGTGGTTAACCGCAAGCAAGGCAGAAGCCGCTACGGCACTAAGGCAGGCGTCCCGGGACCCCAAGCGGCAGCAGCAAGCTAATCTATGAGAGGAAAACGCGTAAATCATTTTTTTCTTCCGGCAGATCCCGTCTACGGGAATCGCCTGCTTACCCGATTTATCAACCGTGTGATGAAAAGCGGTCAGAAAAAGACAGCAGAACGCAGCGTCTACGGGGCGCTGACGATCATCAAGGACAAAGGGGAAGACCCTATTAAGGTATTTGAGACTGCCGTTTCAACCGTTGGCCCGAAAATGGAAGTGCGGGCGCGGCGCGTGGGAGGAGCCTCCTATCAGGTGCCGACCGAACTGCGCGGCGACCGGCGGGTGGCGCTGGCTATCCGATGGCTCGTACTGTTTGCCAATAAACGAAGTAACCGTGAATACAAAACGTTTTCGGAGAAGCTCGCCGCAGAACTGTTGGATGCTTCCCGCGGTCAGGGCGAGGCGATCAAAAAGCGCGACACCGTGCACCACATGGCCGAGGCAAACAGGGCTTTTGCGCATTTCAAATGGTAGTCTCCCCATGTTATTGCGAGGACTATAGGACGCGGCAATCTCTTGACTAATTCTCCTATGGTCCCCCTACCGCACGTATGCAGCCAGAATTCTTTGGAAGAGCCTTGAGATCCCCATGTATAATAAAGAGTAATGGTATTGAACTGGGTTGACTGGATTATCCTTACAGTTGCCTTCTACTATCTTTGGGAAGGGTGGGGGCAGGGAGTCATTGCATTGCTGGCGAGTTTTGTCTCTTTCTTGGGATCGCTGTGGATTGCTGTCCGGTTCCACGGCCAGGTGGGAGCGTTTTTGGTGAGTAAGTTTGGCATTCCGTCTGTCTGGACCACCGTGCTGGGGTATCTGATCGTTGGGTTTGTTTCCGAGTTTCTGATTGCCGAAGCGCTTGCTGGATTGGTCGCCAGAATTCCGCACAGACCTCAGGCTTTGCGGTTTAATAAGCTATTGGGTGCTTTGTTGGGATTGGGGAATAGTCTGGTATTGGTTGCTTTTCTCCTACTGGTTATTCTGGCACTGCCCATCCGCGGCACGGTGAAGCAGGATATTAAAAAATCTATTTTTGGGAAACAACTGGTGAACTATGCACAGATTTACGGCGGACAGGTAACGTCAGCAATTGAGGATTCGGCCCGGGAGGCGATAAAGTTTTTGACCATTGAACCCACGTCCGGCGAGCGTATCGCACTTCCCATCGGCAACGAGCAGCTGACCCTCACGGCGGACGAGGCAGGAGAACGGCAGATGCTGGACTTGGTAAACGCAGAGCGAGGCAAGGTAGGAGCTTCCAAGCTTACGCTGGACACGCCTGTGCGGGCGGTTGCCCGTGCTCATAGCCGGGATATGTTTGAACGGCGTTATTTTTCGCATATTAATCCGGAAGGTGAGGATGTAGGTCAACGTTTAGACAAGGCCGGTATATCTTTTGCCGTTGCCGGAGAAAACCTGGCCTACGCACCCGATGTAGCCGCCGCCCACCAGGGACTTATGCAAAGCCCCGGCCACCGCCGCAACAT
>JACREP010000007.1 GCA_016218185.1 Candidatus Gottesmanbacteria bacterium
GAAGACTTTGAGAGAATAAGTACCAATAATCCAATACTACCAATAAACCAATAAATACCAATAACAAAATGTCTTGTTCATTGGCTTATTGGATTATTTTCTCAAAAGCATCGTCGCTTTTGAGAGAGGGAGGAAGGAACGGACGACGTCAAGTCAGCACGGCGCTTATGCCTTGGGACACACACACCCTACAATGGCGAAAAACAATGAGACGCAAGGCGGCAACGCTTCGCAAATCTCCTGGAAATTTCGCCTCAGTTCAGATTGGGGGCTGCAACCCGCCCCCATGAAGTCGGAATCGGTAGTAATCGCAGATCAGCAGGCTGCGGTGAATACGTTCTCGGGTCTTGTACACACCGCCCGTCAAGCCAACAAAGTTGGAGGCGGCCGAAGAGCCCCGCAAGGGGAGCTAAGCCGAATCCAGCGATGGGGACTAAGTCGTAACAAGGTATCCCTAGCCGAAGCTGGGGATGGATCACCTCCTTTCTATATAAAAAATCATCTTTGATCAAGAACTATCAGGTGTACTGATAGGGTCTTTGATGATTTTCTCTCTTGTTTTCCTATCACCATTGGATTGTTGAGGCCTGCCGAAATCCGCAGATAATCGCTCTGTGAGCCGCGCCCCGATCCGATCGGGGGTAAGGCGAACAGTAAGATATGGTGGATCAAGCAGAATTTCTCCTCCCTTGAGGGGATTTTTTGTGGCAAGCTGGTATAATCGATCCATGCAAATTCTCATTGCAGCGCCGTGGTCTTCCTATGAGTTGCTTGATACCGGGGACGGCCGGCGGTTGGAACGGTTTGGCGACATCGTCATTTCCCGGCCGGACCCTCAAATTTTGTGGCACACGAAACTTCCCCAGTCCGCATGGCAAAAAGCAGATGCGGTGTTTGAAAACGGTTGGCATTGTGGCGCCCGCGTGCCGGACCGGTGGCGACTGTCTTGGAAACATCTTTCTTTTTGGGCCAAATTGACGCCGTTTAAGCATACCGGTGTGTTTCCTGAACAGGCGAGCCACTGGGAGTGGATGCAAAGCATTTTAGAAAAGGGACACCGGCCGGTCCGGGTACTTAACCTTTTTGCCTACACCGGCATTGCATCCTTGGTGGCCGCAACGGCTGGCGCGACGGTGACGCATGTGGATGCATCAAAACCATCGATATCGTGGGCAAAAGAGAACAGCCTCGCCTCGCACATTCCCGGTGATCGGATCCGGTGGATCGTGGATGATGCGCTCTCATTTGTGGTGCGGGAAGTCCGGCGCGGCAGCCGGTACGACGCCGTCATCATGGATCCGCCCGTATACGGACACGGGCCCAAAGGGGGAGCATGGGATATGATGAAAGATTTCCCGCGGTTGGTTTCGCTTTGCCGAAAGGCACTTTCGGACCGGCCGGTGTTTGTTCTGGTCAACGCATATGCGGTTTCCGCCTCTTCCTTGATGCTGGCCAATGTACTTGAGGAGATGATGGCGGAATTTAGGGGTAGGGTGGAAGCGGGAGAGCTGGCCATCCAGGAAGCGTCTGCCGGCCGGCTTCTGTCCACCGGAATTTTTGCCCGCTGGCGTGCATGAGTGGGGAGCTGGTGGAACGTAATGCCGCATTGCGGCAAACGTTCCAACAGCGTTGATTTTGCAAAGCAAAATCTTTCGCTGTGGACACCGTATCAAATACGGTTGATAGAAGTATATCATAGGATTGTTTCCATAGGTTAAACTGGGTATAGATGGGGCATATGAAGAAATATACCTGCCCCATGTGTACCAGTACCGATGCGGTTGTTGGTTATGGACGGAGAAAGAAAGTCCTCCGGTACTTCTGTAAACGGTGCCAGAAGCATTTCTCTGTCAATCCGCGCTTCCTGGATAGCAAGGCCATTCTTTCCGATCATCTCGATGGTCTCTCATTCCGGAAGTTGGGACGCAAATACAAGATGTCTCCTATGAAGGCTTGGAGAATCTGTGAGGCGGAGCTTCAGAAGCTTCCCGACAACAATCAGTTTACGTTCCGCTATTGCAACCAGTTCTCCACGACCTTTGTGTTTGATGGAAAGTATTTCCCGATTGCTCACCAGGACTATGACTGGGTGCTCCTGTGGGGTGTGGATTACTTCCGTCATGATATGCCGATCATCTTTGTGGCTCCGGCCGAAAGCTACCACACCTGGAGCAAGTTCTTCTTTTACTTTCGGATCATCCAACACTATCCGCAGCTCCTCGTGTGTGATGACAATACCAATCTCAAGATGGCGGCTCGGAAACACTTTCCTGCGGTACGGATCCAGACCTGTTTCAACCACTTCAAGGAGAATATCCGAAGAGAGTTGAAAATTCGGTCAGAGGATATATACAAACCGTTTATGCGGCGGATTGAAGCGGCAAATTCCGTTCTCTCAACGGGAAAAGTGGGGTGCAACTCACCAAAAAGCCAGAGGTTGATTTGCCGTGCTATTTTTAATCGATATCAACCGTTTTTGATACGCTACTTTCGCTGTGGGTGCGCAAAGAATCGAACTTTGGACCTCTTTCTTATCAGGAAAGCGTTCTACCACTGAACTACGCACCCTTCGTCGTTTCGCTCCTTAGGGTAAACCCGTTGAGAGGCTCGGGAGGGAGTTGAACCCTCGTATAGCGGTTTTGCAGACCGCTGCGTTAGCCTCTTCGCCACCGAGCCAACTGCTTATGATTGTATCATATTTTGAAGCTAAAGCCAGTTATTTCTCTTTGTGTTACAATTTGGGGCATGGCGGAGAGCATCGTTAAAGAAATCCGGGCAAAAAGCATCCTCGTCCCATCCAAACTTCCCGATACGGAGTACGTGATCAACCCCTACGTTGGCTGCGCGTTCGGGTGCAGCTACTGTTACGCAAGTTTCATGGGAAGGTTTGTGGGAAAGACGGTTGCAGATTGGGGAAATTATGTGTTTGCAAAAGTGAATTTGCCGGAAGTCCTCAATAGGGAACTCGCGAAGATGAAAGATAAATCAAAATCAATTTTATTAAGTTCCGTCACGGATCCGTATCAGGGAGTCGAGCAGAAATATCAGTTGACACGAAAAGCGCTCGAACTCCTCCTTAAACATAACTGGCAGGGGACCGTTGGGATTCTCACGAAGTCGCCGCTCGTGACGCGCGATATAGATCTCTTCAAAAAATTTCCGCACGCGATTGTCGGCGTTACCGTCACATCAACCGA
>JACREP010000006.1 GCA_016218185.1 Candidatus Gottesmanbacteria bacterium
CACCCATACCACCGGCTAGTGCTTGTAAGAGAGCTAAATCCATAAAACTCCACCTCCCTTCTACAACGAATACGTTGTTGCTTTTGCTTTGCCTTCTTTCTTTATCTTTCCATCTTTGACGAGCGAGTGCAAATAATTGGTCGCCGTGCTTTGGGAAACCCGGAGAAGGGTAACAATATCGCTATTGTGGATTTTGCCTTTCTGAGAAACCAGAGTGAGAATTTTTGCAAAATGGTCCTGGCGTTTCTTCCTCCTCGTTTGGAGTGCCTGCTGACGTTTATAGGAAAAGTCTGCTTTGGCTTCGATGACTGTTTCTGTGGATGGTTGGCCCGACGTCCCCGCCTGAACCGGGGCGCCGGTTAAAGGAGATTGGGGTGGTTGAGGAGGTTGCACTGGTTTCGGTGGCTCGACGGGCTCTATAGTAATAGTAGGTTCCTCGGTAGGTGGTGTACCCACAAAATCACCAAATGAGGTTTTGGGAGCTTGGAGAGATTGGGGTGGTTGGCCCGACGTCCCCGTCTGAGACGGGGCGCTGGGTAAAGGTGATACGGGTGGAGAAACAGGGCTTGGTTGATCTGAAACAAGATCACCGAATGATGTTTTTGGAGAAATCGGAGTTCCCGGATCGGCCAATGGAGCCTCCTGGATGCCTTGGGGAGGCTCCGGTTTGATTTCGGCCGATTGAGGCACTGTTTCCGGCTCTTGAGAAGCTTGTGGGCCAGAAACACGTTCTGGTGCTTCTGATTGCACCCGGGACGGCTGATCAGATGGGAAGGAGTCTTGGATACTGCCTTCACTGGTAGCTTCGGGAGGCGGCGTGGGAGCCACCTGTGGCTCAGATTGAGGCGGAGTTACTGCTATTTCGTCCGGGACAGGAGGCGGTGTAGGCGGGCTCGCTTCACCTTGAGCTTCGGTTGGTACATTGGCCGATTGGTCCGGTGATTCGGCCGGAACAGTACTTGGTGAAAGAGCGATACTGGCCGATTCCGTGGCAACAGTATAATCTGAGCCTGGATCGGCCAACGGAGTTTTGGGCTCGGTTGGCGAATCGGCCAAAATGGTAGAAACTGGCCGATCGGTGGGAACACTGGCCGATTCGGCCGGCGGTATAATGTTGGGTTCGGTTACGTTCGGATCGGCCACTGACTGGGATGGATCATCGGCCATATAATCCAGTATACCACGGCTTTGGAATCGGCCACCGACAATCGGCCAAAGCCGTGAATCGGCCATTTTGTATACAAACCGGCCGATTGGGTTTCTTTCCCTCATCCGCCCCCCGCCGTCTTCTGCCTCGGGGAGTACGAGCTAAAAAGCCCCGCCGCCGAGGCGGGGCTCAAAGACAACCGAGGGAGGTGCGCGGGGCGCTACAAAAAATCTTAGCGCCAAAGGCGCTCTCCTTATGCGGGCGCGCAAGCCATACGGACGCTGAACTGGGATACAAATTTTGGCGGCGGGGGCTCCCCCACCGAGTGCTGGCGGAGTACCGACGTCTTCGTTCGGTGCGACCGGCCAGCACCGAAAGGGGGAGAACCGCGTCTTCGCGGGAGGGGGAAGCGGAACACCCCCGCGTGGCAGGAGATAGTAAACCACAGAAAACTTCGGAAGAGAGTGAAAGAGATTGTAGAAAGCAAGGATGTGGGCAAGCCCCGCCCTAGCGGGGCCTCTCGCCCAAAGCGGGGGTGCAGCCCTCCGCTTTTGTTTTGGGTGGGTTGGGGGCTACGGAATCAAGAGTTTTCTGGGAGTGTCTTCTTTGTTTTTGCGCGCACGGGAGGGAGGGGCAAGCAAAACTATTAATCCCACCTTTTTCTTTTCCCCTTTCTTTGGGTTGCGCCCTGCGAGCCCCGCCGGAGGCGGGGCGATACAATAGCGGAGCAGGCCGATCCCGAGCTTGTCGAGGGAGCGGCCTACAGATTTAGTAGCATTGCGACGGTACGCGACCGCCGCGTGAGCGGCGGGAGCGCTACAGCATTAGGAAGCGTTGCGGCAATTCATTTTTCCCCTTGAACTTTACCCCGTACTTGTTACGGGGCCTTTTTTCTTGCCGCCACACTATTTACGAATTTCTGATAAAATAAGTTCGAACGTAGTTATATAGACGTACAAATCGAGGGTCCCCTGCACCAGAGTCAAGCACGGTGCAGGGCAATGTACTGAACTTCGTTCTAGTACTGTGGCTACTCCCTTACGCGCTACAAAAAAGCTTCTCTCCTGAAAAACCTTCTATTGACAAGACCTGCTATACTATATATACAAACGTTCCTCCTTGATGATAAGAGCCCCTGGGCTCTGCTCCGTGAAAGCGGGGGTAGTCAAGGAGGTCAATTTTTATTGCAGGCAAAGCTAGTAAAAAAGCTGTGTTCCTTTGGCAAAGATTGGGAATTCGCTTTTGATGATGTGCTTGACGAGATCGTACGAGCGCACATCACTCCCTTCCCACTTTCGATAAATAGCCCACCCAAAATAATCAACAGCTTGATTACAAAAATCGAACTTGGAATCATGAAAATATAGAGCAAATGTGGTTTTAGCGTACGTCTTAATGAGAGACTTAAACGCCTGCTTCAAAATGCCACGTTTCTTCTTTTCAAATAAACTGCTAAACACTAGCACAACGTGATCAAATCCTTGCCACGTCGCTCTGTTAAATGAATATTTTAACAATGCCGCACCCATTTTCAGATATAACTGTACTGGCTGCGAGTGAAACATCGGGTTTGCTTTGTTTTTCTGTGCTACAACGGAATCGATCCTCATTTGATGTCCATTTTTTAACAAAATAGTAAATACGCTATCCCGTACTGCCTGCATATCTTCGGACGCATGAAAGTATCCCCGCTCTTCCATGCCGGTACCGCAAGCGTAATTCGGGAGCAAATCGTATCGGTGTTTGAGGAGTGGCGAACCGATGTCGTAGGGATGAATCGTGCTTAATGCAGTCAATATAAAGTACTTTGTGCCGGAAGTACTAAAGTCAAAGTTTCCTGATTCGTCGATAAATACATAAAGCGTTTTCATACTATGCTGTATGAATTGTAGCGGCGTCCGCCGACCCCGCCACTCGGAGCGTCGGTACTTTTTCAGAAACCTCCTCCCTGCTATACTATTGTCCTCATGCGACACGCGCGGCCGGTTATTATGCTTTTCATTTTGACTGTCATTACGGGTGGCGCGTTGGTCGTGCTTCCCCGCGCTATGACGCCGGCGGTCATCTCGCCGCTTGCAGAAGAACCTCAGCCGGCGTTTTCTTTTCCTAAATTCTTCTTTCGCAACAAAGACCCCGACGAACTCCGTAAAAAAATACAGACCGTCATCGGCAATTCCTGGAAAAATTATTCTGTGTATGTAAAAGATTACACATCAAACTTCGTCATGGGTATCAACGAGCCGATTATTTTCACCGCCGCATCAGTTAATAAAATCCCCATCCTTGCCAGCCTCTACTATGGCGTACAAAATGGCGAGATTAATCTGGATCAGTCAGTGACCCTTCAGGAATCCGATATTCAGGATTACGGTACCGGCACCATCCGCTATGACCCGCCCGGCACCGTCTACTCCGTCAAAACCCTGGCCCGGCTCATGATGCAGCAAAGCGACAACACCGCGGCGTACATCTTGGCAAATTACGTCATCGGGCTGGATACCATCCAAACGCTCATCACGAAATGGGGACTGACCCAGACCGACATGGCCAATAATAAAACATCCAACAAAGACACGGAGCTTCTGCTTTCCAAAATCGTTCAGGGCAAAGTGGCTAATAGTGCCTACACGCAGGAGATGCTCGCATTCCTTAAGGACAGCGATTTTGAAGACCGGCTCCCCGCACTCCTCCCTAAAGATGCTACCGTGTATCACAAAACCGGCAACGGGGCAGGCGTTGTGCACGATGCTGGTATTGTGCGTGCGGGAAGAACTAATTATTACATCGGCATTCTTGCAGGTGATGTAACCGATGAGGAGGGTGCCGCAAAAATGATTGCTAACATCTCAAAGCTGGTCTTCGATTATCTTCGGTAATCAGGCGGTCAGATGGAGATGGGTGGCCACCGGCACAGGTTTTTCAGTGGTCTTTGATTTGATAAGGGCAAGCCGCAACACCTCATCCATGTGTTCCACGAAGTGAAAGGAAAGGTCCGAAAGCACACTCTTGGGGATATCCTCCAGATCCTTCTTGTTGTTTTTGGGCAAAATAACAATTTTAATGCCTGCCCGGTGCGCCGCAATAACTTTTTCCTTCACTCCCCCGATCTCGAGCACCCGGCCCCGTAGGGTAATTTCTCCGGTCATGGCCATGACGCGTTTAACCGGAATTTTCGTCAGTGCCGAAACGATGGCCGTGGCAATCGCAGCGCCTGCAGACGGCCCATCTTTGGGTACCGCGCCTTCCGGCACGTGCACATGAATATCCAATTTTTGAAAGAATTTTTCCGGTAGCCCCAACACCTTCCAACGGCTGCGAACGTACGAAAGAGCGGCCTGGCCGGATTCCTTCATCACGTCTCCCAACTGGCCCGTGAGCGTGAGAGACCCCCGCCCCGGCATAAGAGCCACTTCGATAAACAATATGTCACCCCCCGCCTCGGTCCAGGCCAAACCGGTGGACATGCCCACTTCATCTTTTTTCTCGGCGAAATATGAGGTAAATTTGTACGATCCTAAATACGGGTGCAGGCCGCCGGGACCGATCGTAAAGTGTTTTTTGGATACGGGCGCATCGGCAATTTTTTTGGCAACTTTTCGGAAAATGGTCGCAAGTTCCCGCTCCAAATTGCGCACGCCGGCTTCCCGGGTGTACCGCCGGATGATGGCGTAGATCGCCTGATTGGTTAGACGCACGATATCCTTGGGCAATCCATGCAGTTCCCGCTGCTTACCAAACAAAAAATCCCTGGCAATATGAAATTTCTCTTCCTCTGTGTAGCCGGGGAAGTGGATAACCTCCAGCCGATCCCGCAAAGCAGGAGGGATGGTATCCAGTACGTTGCAGGTCGTGATAAAAAAGACATCCGACAGGTCAAACGCTACCTCCAGGTAGTGATCGGAAAATGCATAATTCTGCTCCGGATCCAGAGCCTCCAGAAGAGCCGCCGACGGGTCACCTCGGAAGTCCGTGCCCACTTTATCAATCTCGTCCAGCATGAAGACCGGATTTTTTGTCCCTGCCTGCTTCACTCCCTGGATGATGCGGCCCGGAAGTGCGCCCACGTATGTGCGCCTGTGGCCGCGGATTTCCGCTTCATCCCGTATGCCGCCGAGGGACATTTTCACAAATTTACGGCCCAAAGATCGCGCAATCGACTTGCCGATAGAAGTCTTACCCACTCCGGGGGGACCTACAAAACAGAGAATCGTCGGCGCGCCTTTCCCCTCTTTCTTCGTTTTTTCTGCCGTCTGTTCTGTGTTGTCCGTACTCTGTTGTGCGTGCGCACGAAGCTTCATGACTGCCAAATACTCCAGAATCCGCTCTTTGATTTTTTTGAGTCCGTAGTGATCTTCGTTAAGCACCCGCTCTGCATCCGTGATGTTCACATTATTGGGACTTGCCACAGCCCACGGCAACTCCACCAGCCAGTCCAAGTAAGTACGCACGTAGGAAGATTCCGGATTGTACTGTGACATTTGGGAAAGCCTCCCGAGCTCTTTTTCGGCTTTGAGCCGTACCTCTTCCGGCATCCCGGCTTTTTTGATTTTGTCGGCAAGGTCTTTGACTTCTTTATTCTCGTCATCTTCGCCCAACTCCTTCTCAATGGTTTTCATGCGTTCCCGCAGCACCTGCTCGCGCATGTTTTTATCAAACTTTTCCTGCGTTTTGGTCGCAATCTTTTTTTCAAGCTCGAGAATTTTGAGTTCCCGGGCTAAATGGCCAACTTCCTTTTCCAGTCTGGCTTTGACACTTGCAAGCTCTAACAGTTCCTGCCGCTCAGACGGTTTAATATCCAATACGCTTCCGACTTGATGTGACAATACCAAGGGAGTCACGCCGGACATGATATTCATGAACGTCAGAAAATCCATGGTTTTGCCCAATTTGACCGCCCGCCGAAGTTCGCTGGTTAAATGATTGAAGAGCGCCCGCACTTCATCGCCCTCTTCCACGACGTCGCCGATTTCAAGAACGCGCGCTACAAAAAACGGTTCGACGGCCTCGTAGGAAGAAATTTCCACTTTCGCAAGCCCGCGCACCAGAGCGTTAATTTCTCCTTCATTTTTCATCATTTGGATGATTTCTCCGACCGTCCCTACCTGGTAGAGGTCTCCCGGCGTTGGGTCGTTGATATTGGAGTTCTTCTGCATGACCAGGACAACCTTCTTGCCCGAAGATTGGGCAGCTTCGATAGCCGACACCGAGCGCTGTCTGCCGAAGGTCAAAATCATCTCCGTTCCGGGAAATACAATGCCATCCCGGATGGGAACTACCGGAAGAATCTGATCAATGGGTTTTTCTATTTGGTCCATATGCTCTTTTGGCACTCCAGTATATCAAGTGCTAAATTCCCTGTCAACCC
This sequence comes from Candidatus Gottesmanbacteria bacterium, assembly GCA_016218185.1. Lineage (GTDB taxonomy): Bacteria > Patescibacteriota > Microgenomatia > UBA10105 > UBA927 > JACREP01. The sequence goes on from JACREP010000006.1 coordinate 6,513, forward strand.
CGAACATTGCTCGCCGTTCCCGAGGCTTACAGCCTCGCGTCACGGTGTCGCGCGTACGGGGCAGACCCCTCTTATATATACTCATTGAGAAGATCGTTCAGATTTTCTATGGTTAGCGGCTGCTCCACCAGCGGTTTCTCGGCAAGCGCCGGTTCACGGTCTTCGCTGGTAGGTTTTTCCTCTTTATAGAGGATGCCAAGTGGAATTTTATCTCCCCACTCCATCGACTTTTCCATCGCCTTCAGTTTATTGTCCGGCGTATATCCTTCACTCTCGAGCTTATACACCCGTTGCCGGTACCACGGATACGTGTGCACGCGGTCAAACGTCACGCACGGCTGCAGAATATCGACCACGGCAAATCCTTTGTGCTCGATTGCCGCCATCATAAGAGCCGTGAGGCCCGGCGGATCTCCCGCAAATCCCCGTGCGACAAACGTCGCGCCCGCCGTAAGTGCCAGTGCCAGTGGATTAATGGGTTCATCCACTACTCCCTCCGGCGTAGATTTCGTCTTAAACCCCTGCTTGGCAGTCGGCGATGCCTGACCGGTAGTCAGGCCATAGACTTGGTTGTCATGGATAAACACGGTAATATCCGGATTCCTTTTTGCGGCGTGCATAAAGTGATTTCCCCCTTCGCCCAGCCCGTCGCCATCTCCGGAAATTACGATAACCGGCAGCTTGTGATTGGCAAGTTTTAACCCTTGTGCCACCGGTAGCGTTCTGCCATGAAGAGCCGCCACACCGTAAATTTTCATCCAATCGTACATGTTGCCGTGACAACCGACGCCGTATACCACCACACCGTCGTCTGTACCGATGCCCAGCTTGGCAAGCGCATCCTTAAACGACATCCATATGCCGAAATCGCCGCACCCGGGACACCAGGTAGGCAAAAAGCTTGTTTTAAATGTGTCTGCGGTTATAGAGCTCATATAATAGCAACGCGAGCAACGCAAGTTACTTAGTTACTTAGAAATTGTTTTGCTAAGTAACTGGCCTTGCTGGACTTGCTAACTAACTCTTTCCACTATCTCTTCCGGATACAACGGCCTGCCGTCGTATTTAAGCAATTTCTCTCTGATAAAGATACCCGTATGTTCCCGGATAAGCAAGGCCAGCTGACCCATCGCGTTTTGCTCGATATCAATAAGCCTCGTACCAGCAGACAAAAGTTTATTTGCGGCATTGGCGGGAAACGGATAGATCCAGGAAAAATGAACTAACCGGGCAGATTTGCCTTTGGCTTGCAGAAGTTTTATCGCCTCAAGGATCGGCCCGCGCGATGATCCCCATGAAACGAACGTAATTTCAGCCTCCGGATCACCAAACACCGTAGGCGGCCGGCCGTCTCGGGCGATGGCTTCAAACTTTTTAAATCGTTTGCCTGCCATGGCGATGCGCTTACTGACGTCTTCTGTCACGTGCCCGACTTCATCATGTTCATACGAATTAGCGTAAAAGAATCCGTTTTTCATACCGGGAACACTTCTGGGAGATATACCGTCGGGAACGGACAAATCGTATCGCTTAAATGATCCGTCAGTTGGCAAATCACTTTCTTTTACTAATTTTCCCCGGTCAATAACAACATCGCCGGAAAAAGATGATTTTGGCACACACCATTGACTTTCGTTCAGATATTTGTCGGTAAGGACAAAAACCGGAATCTGATACCTGTCCGCCAGGTTAAAAGCGTCAATGGTCAGACTGTACGCTTCCACGGCATCAGCAGGAGCAAGCACGATTCGCGGAAATTCACCGTGTCCAGCGTGGATCACAAACTGCAATTCTCCCTGTTCGGTATACGTCGGCATGCCGGTAGACGGACCCACCCGCATACCCAGATCAATAACCAACGGTACTTCAATCATGCCGCACCAGGAGAGTCCTTCTACCATCAGGGCAAATCCGCCGCCGGAGGTAGCGACCATACTTCTCACGCCGCCCAAAGAAGCCCCGATTGCCATATTGATGCCCGCAATTTCATCTTCCGGCTGTTTATACACGATCCCGAACTGCTTGGCGTGATCGGCAAGATAGGTAATGAGCGCATTGATCGGCGTCATGGGGTAAATCGCGGCAAATTTTAAGCCCGCGCGAACCCCACCGACGCCAACCGCCTCGCTCGCATTAATAACGAGTTGATCTTCTTTCTTTTGTACCTCATCAAGGTACATAGAAGTTTCTGTCCCAAGCGTCTGTTTAACATGATCGTACCCAGCTTTGGCAATGGCGATATTTTGACTGACCACCTCATCTCCTTTTTTACGGAACTGGTCACGGATCACCGATGCGAGCGCTTCGAAATCGGCGCCTAACAGCGCTACCGTTGCGCCCAATGCCACCGTATTTCTCATGACCGGTTCTCCGCGCCCCTGTTGCACGAGATCTTTCAACGGTACGGCAACCAACACAACTTTTTTTGAAAAATCATTTGCATTCCATTCACCATCTTTCGGATCATAAAGAACCAATGCGCCCTCGCTGAGTTCTTGTTTATGCAGATCCACGGTTTCTTTGTTGAGGGCCACCAATATATGCACATCGCGGTTCATTGCCTCGAATTTCTCCGTAGCAATGCGCACCGTCACCAGATTATGTCCGCCGCGGATAAGGGATGGGTATTCATTGGTGGCAAAAATATGGTACCCGGCGCGGGAAAACGCGCGGCAAAGCATCGTGCCGGAGGCCATGATGCCGAATCCCGCCTCTCCGCCGATTTTCCACGTCACACTTTGTACCATAGATATAAGCGTATCACATTTTACCGAAGATATATGTGGAGTCGGTGAGGAAAAGGAAAATCATGCAGCGCGTCTGGGTACTAGGGAAAAATCTGCTTCCCGGTCTCATCGGTGAGGAAAATGGCCATGACCGGACACCCTTTGGCTGCCTCCAGAAGCGTCTCATCAGTTTCGGCATCTGCAGTATCGAGGATAATGGCCTTCGCCTCATCATCCAGCGCCCAGGCTTTGGGCGCAATAGCCACACACGTAGCAGCACCGATGCACAAATTCCGGTCAATGCGCATCGTGAGTTTCCGTATCTGCCGTTTTACTTTTGGATCATTATCATCCATTAGGCTCTAAGGCCGCATCCAAAAACTATTTATATGCTTCTAAATTTGAAAATGCGGCACAAGGGAACGTATCCGTAAATACCTATGAAGTTATTTACGGACGTGCCCTAAGGATACCACGGCTTTTTGCAGTACTTCAAGGGGTAATGTAGCACATTTTATTCGCGAAGGAGTAAGGAAGGTTCCAAGCATCCCAAGGATATCTTTCGTTTGTAATTTCATAATCGCGCTAACCTTCATCCCTTTCACTCTTTCCGTAAGCATCGACGCACTCGCCATACTTATTGCACACCCCTCGCCTGAAAATTTGATTTCTTTAATTTGGCATTTAGCATTTGTCATTTGGCATTGAATCTCAATAGAGATTTTGTCCCCGCATGTCGCATTATATGCCGATGCCTTTGCATCTGACGTTTTCAATGTCCCGAAGTTCCGCGGGTGTTTGTAATGGTCCAGGATCTGCTCGCGGTACATGTCCATACTTATCCCAACAGTTTTCTGACTTTTTCAAGACTCACCAGAAGCGCATCGATGTCTTCCTTTGTCGTATACACATAAAATGAGATTCGGCACGTTGGGCCGATATGAAGATATTCATGGAGCGGTTGGGCACAGTGGAACCCCACGCGGATACAGATATTGTCTTGGTCCAAAATTTGCGCCACGTCATGCGGATGGATGCCGGAAACGGTGAAAGCAATGACCCCACCGCGCTGACTCACATCGTGCGGCCCGATGATGCGGATTCCTTTCACTCTCGACAGGTTTTTCAGCGCATACGCAGTCATGGCTTCTTCGTGAGCGCGTACGGCGTCCATCCCGAGTGTGGTAAGGTAATCCACTGCAGCACCCAGACCGATTGTGCCGGCAATATGCGGCGTACCCGCCTCAAATTTATGGGGAACTCCGTTAAACATAGTCTCTCCGACATGCACCTCTCTGATCATGTCGCCGCCGAAAAGAAACGGCGGCATTTCTTCAAGAAGCTCAAATCTCCCCCACAGCACCCCGATACCCGTCGGCCCCAGCATTTTGTGTCCGGAAAACGCCACAAAATCCGCTCCCCAGTCCTGTACGTCGACCGCAATATGGGGAACAGCCTGCGCAGCATCCACCAGCACCAAACACCCAGGATTGAGTCTTTTCACTGTTCGAACAATAGTTTTGACCGGATTGATTGTCCCGATAACATTGGACACAGCGGTGATTGCGAGTAATTTTGTTTTTCGAGTAATTAATCTGTTCAATTCTTCCAAATTCAGCTCTCCGTTTTC
>JACREP010000056.1 GCA_016218185.1 Candidatus Gottesmanbacteria bacterium
CAACCGGAGAAATTTTGGCGATGGTAGGATCCGTGGATTACTTTGCTTCTCCCTCGGGGAGTTTCAATGTGACGACAGCAACCCGCCAGCCGGGGAGCTCCATCAAACCCATCAACTATGCTCTGGGCTTGGAGAGAAAAATTGTCACGCCTGCCACGATGTTTTTGGATGTCCCCACCTGCTTTGCCAACATCAACCAGCCCAACTACTGCCCGCACAATTATGACGGGAAATTCCATGGCGCGGTGCAGATGCGGTTTGCGCTGGGTAATTCATACAACATCCCGGCGGTAAAAATGCTGTATCTCAACACTGTGCACGATATGGTAGCATCCGCCAGTGCATTTGGATTGGATACGATCAAAGACTCCACACGCTACGGGTTGTCTCTCACCTTGGGCGGCGGCGAAGTGCGCATGGTTGATATGGCCCGGGCATTTAGTGTCTTTGCCAACGGCGGAGTGCGCCGCGATCTCGTATCAATCCTTAAGGTTGTTGATAAAAACGGCAAAGTACTCGCGGAATATAAAGATCCAAACCTCAACCGCGACGTTCCTTCTCAACTGTTGCTCACCGGGCCGCGCGTCGTATCTGCCGAAACCGCGTTCTTGATCTCGCATATTCTTCTGGATAACAATGCACGGCAGGACGCATTCGGCCCCTCTTCAACGCTGGTGATCCCCGGACACGCGGTGTCCGTCAAAACCGGCACTACGGATGACCTGCGCGATAACTGGACCGTAGGTTTCACGCCGCAATACCTGGTCGCGGCATGGGTAGGAAACAATGACAATTCTCCCATGAACCCGGCATTAGTTTCCGGCATCACCGGGGCGGCTCCGATCTGGCACAAAATCATGGCGCATCTTTTGGAAGGCAAACTCGATATATGGCCCAAGCAACCCGACGGCATTGTGGGCGCCCAGGTGTGCACCACGTCGGGACTTCTCCCTCCTAATCCCGATGGTGATGATAAAGGGTGTTCAACACGATTTGAATACTTCGTGAGAGGCACGGTGCCTACCGATCGCGAAGCGCTCAAACAGACTGTTGCAATAGATAAAGCAACAGGCGACCTGGCCAACCCGGGACAAACGGACAATATTGAGATGCAGGAGCATCAAGTCTTGCGCGATCCAACGGGCGCTGCCTGGTGCCTCGACTGCCCGCACCCTGAGGAAAAAGCGGTATTGATCAAATAAATGCACACTTTACCCATCACTCTACCCATTGACAAAGTGTGCAATATGGCATATAATAAGGAATATGCCGTACACCATTTCTCTTGACGATATTCACCAACATCTGGTTTCTCTCACCGACTTCCGAAGGAACGCCGGAAAATACGTCGATAAACTGTCGCAACAGGGGCCGCTTACTATTCTGCGCGGCAGTAAGGTCGTCGCCCACCTCATCCCTCCCACAGAAAAAAAACCGGCCATGAGCGTAGAAGAGCGGATCAAGAAGGTGCGGCAACTCGCCGGTGGATTTCGTTTCAAAATCAGTCTTACTCCGGAACAACTCAATGAAGAGTACGACAAAATGTATGACGAAATGTTACCTCGATAGTAATTTCCTTGCCTACTGGAAAAACCGCGGTGTGCCTCAATATAAAGAGACGCAACGCATAGTAGAACAACTCCAACAAAACGAGACGCTTCTCTATGTTTCTCCTCTTGTGATTGACGAATACATCCACGCCATGATGGGAGAAGCAAGAGTAAATAAACACTATAACCCGTATGAGGTCGCAGAAAAATCCCTCAATGACCTTCTTGCTTTGCCACTACTTACCATCGTTCCAACCCCATGGGACATTCCAAGTCAAACCCAAATGCTTACATTCATGAAAACCTATTCGCTTCGCCCCCGCGATGCGTACCACCTACTCACGATGCAGGCCAATGATATTGACGGCTTTGCCACCTTTGACACCGACTTTGCCCGCGTGTTTGCCGCCAAACTTCTCACAAAAGCATAGTTTACATTGTCCCATCTGTCTTTGTTCCCCTTGCCTCCAGCCCATAGCGTATGATATAACGCCATAGCCTATGGCGCGTCGCAAAAAGACAAATCTTAACAATCGGATACAAAATAGTTTGTTTGTCCAACTGGCATTGTTTCTTCCGTTTCTTTTTATAGAAATCGGCGATCTGGTCCGGTTTCTCTTTCGACTGTTTTTTTCTACGC
>JACREP010000057.1 GCA_016218185.1 Candidatus Gottesmanbacteria bacterium
CACTTCCTCTCCCCTGTCGATAAGTCCAATGTGTTTGGCGATAGCAAGAGCGGTCAGTTCATTGTCTCCGGTAATCATAACCGTGGCAATCCCGGCATCGCGGGCCATGCGGATCGCTTCCCCCACTTCTTCGCGCGGGGGGTCCGCAATGCCCACAAACCCGATAAATGTCAGATTGCACTCAACGTGTTGCCGCGATTGTCCGTTCCATGCGATTTTTTTAGACGCAAACGCAATAACGCGCAACCCCTGCTTAGCAAACGATTGAAAGGCTTCAAAAATTTGCTCTTTTTTTTCGTGGGTAAAGTTCGTTTCGCCTTTGGGGTCGGCAAAACGGCTGCTTCGTGCCAGGATCGATTCCGGTGCACCCTTGGTAAGTACCGTGACCGTAGCGCCTTCTTTCCACACTACGCTCATGGTTTTGGTCGTGGCATCAAAAGCGAATTCCTCAACGATTCTGCCTTGCCGCTGGGTCGGCACATCAATATGGTGATCTTCAGCTAAAAGAAGCAAGGATCCTTCCGTCTGATCTCCGATCACATCGCTCCCTTTGCCATCTCCCCGGGGAGCAAGACTTGCATTGTTGCAGCGTATCGCAATATTGAGAAGTTTAGGAAATATGGGTGAGGAGCGCAGTTTCCCATCATTGGCGGTATATGTTTTTCCGCCGAGCCAAACATCTACTACCCGCATCTGGTTTTTGGTGATGGTACCGGTTTTATCTGTGGCGATGACCGTAATGCTACCGACTGCCTCGATAGCCGCGAGTTTCCGCAAAATTGCGCGTTTCCTGGCCATGCGTTGCGTGCCGACGGCAAGCGTTATGGTGATAACCGCCGGCAATCCCTCCGGTACAGCCGCAACCGCCAGACTTATGGCGGTTAACAACATTTGGATGACGGGATTATGTTGCAGGTATCCTATGGTAAAGACAGCAATCGCCGCGCCCCCTGCGAGTATGCCAAGCTGCTTAGCCACGGATGCGAGTTTCTTTTCCAGCGGCGTTGCTTCTTCTTTCATTTGTGAAAGCTTGGTTGCAATCGCGCCGAATTTCGTGGCGGATCCGGTACACGCAACTTCTGCTACCGCCCTACCGTGCGTCACAATGGTGCCTAAAAATACCTCATTATTCTTCTGATCTTTCGCGTTTTTTTCTACCGCTAGGGATTCACCGGTAAGAGAGGCCTCGTTTACCTCCAAATGCATGCTTTCCAAAAGTTTGGCGTCAGCAGGCACTTTATCGCCTTCCTCAAGAATGATCACATCGCCGGCAACGAGGTCTGCGGCATCCAATTCTCTCTGTACGCCGTCACGGATCACACGGATCGTGGAAACGGTGATTTTTTTAAGTGCCCGGAGTGCGTTTTCGGCTTTGAATTCCTGCACAAAGCCAAGGAGTGCGTTTAAAACGACAATGGTAAGAATTAGGCCGGCGTCAAACGTTTCGCCAAGCGCAAGTGACAGCACCGCTGCAATAAGAAGAAGAATAACTAAGGGGCTGGTAAATTGCGAGAGAAACTGTCGCAGAGGGGTGTTTGCCGCGGCGTGGACTATGGTATTGGGGCCGAATCGGGCGAGTCGGCGATTTGCCTCTACCGAAGTAAGTCCTGCACGGTTTTCCATCCTTCTATTATATGATTATTTCTTCTTTTGTTTCCACGGCGCTGCAGTAAGAAGCGGTGAAAAAATATCCTCATCCAGGCTAATCCGAAGTGCCGCAATTTCACCTTTTATTGGCGGTCGATCCTGAAACGTGACAAAGGAAACGTCGCCAATCACCGCAAGCGGAGTCTGCTCGTTTCCTTCGCCCATAGATACCACGGAAGCAGCAGACAAACCGTCAAGAATGCTCGCCTTCGTAACGCGAAGTTTTCTGCCAAAAATGTCCGGCGCGCCGATATAATTGTTGAGTGCTTCAAACCCCGCCCAGGCAAGCCCCATGCCGGTCGTACCCCAACGAAGCGCTGTGGTGTGGCTATCGGTAATGATAACGCCAAGATGCTTGAGGCTATGCTTTTTCCGAAGATGTTGCCAAATATCTGCTGTCGTTTTATGGATGTCCTTAGGCCACAAAATAAAGTATCCGTTACCGTTACTTTCATCGATACCCGCGTTGGGGATAAGGATATCGTCTTTGATCGTTAAAATAACACCCAATCGTTTGAGTTTTTCATCTTCAATCACCGCATCAGCTTCACGGCGGATAAGCGCATATTTATCTGTCGTGCCGTCATTTACCACAACCCGACTCTGGCAAATACTGACAATTTTGGAAGTGATAACTACAATATCCTCTTCTGCCAGTTTTGGCAGGTATTGGTCCAGGATATGAAAAAGACGAGCTCCCGCGGTTATTTTGTCTGTTTTATACGCAGTGACTATCATAGAGTTTAACCGACGAAATAGCCCTGGATAAAGAGTGCCAATGCCGCGGTGTGAGCAGAGACAAAAAGCAACAAAACAGCTGTCTTAAGAAGCGAGGAGCGCATTTCCGCAAGCCGTACAAAGAACGCCACGGAAAACAATGTGTACCGCGGGATAGATGAAAACGTGCCGGTCAATGTGGGCAACAGAAGCGTGGCAAATGAAAAGAGCGACAGTCCCAATCGTTGGGTGCGCACCGGTCCGTCTTTGACGTGCCAAACCGTATAAAGATCATACAAAAGGACGGAAAACACCAGGACAAACGTGATAAGTTCAAACATCGCTACTGCGTAGACAATATCCGCTGAAGCAGTGGTAAATATTTTGGCATATCGGTAGATAATTTGAGGAAAAAAGATAATGCTTGTCGATCGGTTCGCGCCGAACGCCGGCTGTGCATGGAAGAAAAACAAGGGGTCCCCGACGGTACGCGCCAAATATGCCATGTACACGCCGACGCCCAAAAACGGAGCCAGGAGAATTGCGGCGCTTCGCCAGGATGCCAAAAGCCGTTTTTTATTCTGCCAAAGTGCAAGGCCAAGCGGAAGAACAAGGAATATGCCGCCGATCCACGCCATTGAAGCAAAAATTGCGCATACACCAGCCAACACATACTTTTTTCGCTCAATGCAAAGAAACGTGCTTACCGTGAGAAAGAAAAAGAGGCTTGTGGC
>JACREP010000058.1 GCA_016218185.1 Candidatus Gottesmanbacteria bacterium
GCGATTGTCCGCACCGTCCACCACGGCACGCACATTGAGGGAAACGAGCTCAACAAAACCGAGGCGGAGCAGGTCTTAGCAGGCGGAAAAATCGTCGGACGCGAACGGGACATCCAGGAAGTCCTCAACTACCGAAACGTGCTCAAGTTCATCGAGAGCTTTGATAAGCCGGAGATTTCTGAGGAAGTCGTCAAGCACATTCATGAGCTCACGACCCACCGCATTTTGCCGGAAGAAACCATCGGCGTGTACCGCAAAACCCAGGTTGTGGTGAAAAATGCCCAGACCGGCGAAGTGACCTTCCGGCCGCCGCCGGCCATAGAGGTGCCATTCCTCATTACGTCGTTCCTGCAGTGGCTCAACGGAACCCAGCCGGATGACGTGCATACGGCGATTAAGGCAGGAATTGCACACTACGAAATCGTACGGATCCACCCGTTCCTTGACGGCAACGGCAGAGTCGCGCGTGCAGCAGCAACCCTCGTGTTGTTTAAAGAAGGCTACGATATCAAGCGCTTCTTCTCGTTGGAGGAGCATTACGACCGTGAGCCGTTGCCGTATTACGAAGCGCTCCAGAGCGTGGCGAAACTCGATGGCAACGTAACGGGGTGGCTTGAATATTTTACCGAAGGTCTGGCCATAGAGTTGACGCGCATTAAAGAAAAAGTCAAGTCACTCTCTACCGACCTCAAACTCAAAAAATCCCTGGGCGGTGCGCCGCTGGCACTTTCCGAGCGGCAGATCAAAGTCGTCGAGTTTATCCAGGAGAACGGATTTTTGCAGAACAAAACGTTTTTTGAACTGTTTCCCATGATCTCGGAGGATACGGTGCTTCGCGAATTGAAGGACCTGATCAAAAAAGGTATAGTGAAAAAAGAAGGCTCGACTAAAGGGGTGAGATACGTCCTTCGGACGTAAGCCCAAAGCACAAAACTCAAATAATCAAATATTAACGTTTTGAATTTGAACTTTTGATATTTGAATTTATTTTGGATTTGGAGTTTTGGAATTTGGATTTTGAAAGCTATGGATTTACAGGGTCCCGGACTTACGTATATTCTTCTGGTTATCCCGACCATTTTTTCATTGGCAGTGATCGTCCAGGGAGTGTATAAGCTGACGAGGCACGAGGCAGACGGGAAGATTGCCCTGGGATTCGGGATATTTTTTCTCCTTTTGGTGGGTGCGGCCTATTTCTTTTTGATACGATGAGATTCTCCGATCTTGCGATCTTTTTTAAGAAACTGGAAGAAACATCTTCGCGCAATACTATGACGGAGATCCTTGCCGATCTATTCCGGCGTGCAGCACCGGAGGAAATAGGCAAGATCTGCTATCTTTTGCTGGGTCGCGCCGCGCCGCTGTTTGAGCCTATTGAATTTGGCGTGGCAGATAAATTTATAATCCGGGCACTTGCCCGGGCGTATGGGGTGGGGGAAGATCACGTAAGAAAAGAATTTAAGAAGCTAGGAGACTTAGGCATTGCTGCGGAGTCTTGTTACCATGTTTTAAAACATAGTAACAAGGGGGCGCTGTCGGTTGTCGACGTATTTGATCGGCTTGACGCGTTGGCGCGGATGGGTGGGGCGGGGTCGCAGGAGAAGAAAATTGGCATCCTTGCGGATGTATTGCAATCAATTGATGCCTTATCGGCGCGTTACTTGGTGCGAATACCGCTGGTTAAGTTACGTTTAGGGTTTTCAGACATGACGATGCTGGATGCCCTTTCCTGGATGCTTGCAGGTGACAAATCGCTGCGCGGACGGCTTGAAGATGCCTACAATGTGCGGCCGGATATTGGATATCTCGCGGAAACCGTCAAAGCACATGGCTTTGAAGGACTCAAAGGAGTTAAGGCTACGGTTGGGGCGCCCATTCTTCCGGCGCTTTGCCAGAGGCTCCCGACTGCGGATGAGATGATTAAGAAGATGGGTAAGGTCGCGGTGGAGGGGAAATATGACGGGACGAGGGTGCAGATACATTGGCAAAAAATGCCAAATGCCAAATGCCAAATGCCAAATATGAAGACGTTTTCGAGGAATTTGGAAAATACGACGCTGATGTTTCCGGAACTTCAGGGGATCGGGA
>JACREP010000060.1 GCA_016218185.1 Candidatus Gottesmanbacteria bacterium
AGCCGGCCGATGGCTTGAGCGACAGTCCGCCTGTGTCAAAGGTGACCCCCTTACCAACCAAGGCAATGGTCTTGCGGCCACCGCCTTTGTACGAAAGCTTGATGAATTTTGGCTCTTCGTCACTGCCCTGCGCAATTCCCAAGATGCCGCCCATACCCAGGGTCTCCATATCCTTCTTGCCGAAAACCTCACAGGAAACCATCGGCTGATGCTTGGCTAACGTCTTTGCTACCTCTCCCAAGTGAGTAGGAGTAGTGACGGACGGCGGCTCGTTGACCAAATCGCGGCTAAAGGAGACAGCTTCGGAGACCACTTCCCCCTGCCGGATACCGGTCGCAGCCGCATCGAGCTTGCCCGCAGCAGTCAATACGGAAACTTCTTCAATAATTTTTTCTTTCTTTTGGGTTTCTTGGCTCTTATGGCGGTTAAATACATAGGTACCCAAGGTAATTCCTTCAACCAACCCCTGGGCTGCTGATTGAGTACTAAATGTATCCAAAATGTCATTTGGCAAGGCTACTGCGACCCGTTTTGCCGCTCCAGCTTTTGCACGCCTACCGAGGCTGGCGCTGATGGTCTGCCAACCAGCCATCGTCAGCTTTTTGAGGTCTCCAACGCCTACCAGAAGCACCCGCTTGAAGGGTATTTTCCCGTGCGTATGGAGGATGAATGTTTTCCCCTGCTTGGCCTCAAATGTCTCGCTGGCAAGCGCCTCCGCAAGCTCACCGTCCAGAGCCTGATCTACTTTCTTTGCCTCATCGGAAAGCACAACCTCCTCAGCCGTCTTCCCCTGCCACGCAAACACGGCAAGCACATCCGCTTCAATCTTCGTCACCTCTGTGGGTTTTGCAAAGAATTTCATATATTTTCTGCATTATACAGCGCTAAACGGAAAAAACAAGTGCCGAGGGACGGCGTCGCTTTAATTCTGCCCCGTTTCCTCCAAAAACTTTTCTATCTCGATCTTCAGCGCTGGGATGTCTTTTTGTAAAATCTCCCAGATAAGCAAAGGGTCTACGGCAAAGTACTCGTGAACGAGGACATTACGAAAATCGCTGATTCTTCGCCACGGGATATCGGGATGAGCACTTTTAAAATCAGCCGTGATTTGGGAAGCCGCCTCCCCGACGATTTCCAGGTGGCGAACCACCGCTGCCTGATCCCATGGGGTTTGCAAAAACTGCTCGTAGGTGTGATCACGGGCGTATAGTTCCACCTGGTGTATGGCATCCCGGATATGAGCGAGGTAAGCAGTATTACGTGGCTTCATAGAAGACCTGTTGGCCGGCAAGAATGCTCTCCCGAAGGTACGGGCTGATGCCATGGTAACTCACTAAATCCACTTTTTCGTGAATACAGTCTTCAATATCCTGTTTCAGCGCGACGAAATCCAAAAGTGACATGCCTTTGGGCGGCAACACTAAAATATCTACGTCGCTTTTGCGGGTAAACTGACCCGTCACGAACGATCCGAAAAATGCGGCTTTCGGGACCCTGTAACGTTCAAGAATCGGAACAATCCGGTCGCTATAGCGTTGCACAGTTGAGGGATTCATAGCCGTATTATACATCAACGCGTCGCCTTTTTCTTTGGTGCCGAGGGACGGGGTCGAACCGTCACGGAGTGTTAAGCTCCACAGGTTTTTGAGACCTGCGCGTCTGCCAATTCCGCCACCCCGGCTCACGTCCGCACCATCATACCATGACCAGCCCCCGCATATCCACTCTCCAGCCCGTGTTACTATGTTTTAAAACATAGTAACAAGACATATCCATACTAGATGAGGTCGTCGCGCGGCTGGATCTCTTTGGGAATTTTTGGACTCATCTGTCGTCGCGCAGAAAAAAACACCTTAAGAAAATCCTCTATTCCTTCTTTCAACTCGGCCCATTCCCGTTGCGTCTTAAGCTTTTCCAAAACAATACGATATCCGTTTCCCCTGTTTTTTAACCAATAATTGACGGCGTTGACGGTAGACAGGCTTGTTTTCATAATCGTGTGGACGGTGCGCTGGTCATATCCCCGATCAAGAAGAATGGCTATCGCTAATCGCTTCCCCAACATAATTTTTTCTGTCGGCGTCAACAGGTCGTCCAGAAACGCCGAAACGTCCGCCTCCGTCCGAAGATCGGCGAGCGCTTTGCGAAGAGCTGTGTGCATTTGTTGCTCCAGAACTTTTGGAAGCGGAAACCGCGAAACCTGCGTCATATAAACTATATGTTACTATGTTTTAAAACATAGTAACATCTGCACTTACATCTCCTCTACCCCTTGTAAAAAGTAAATGCAGTACGGTCGAAGTATAAAAGCAGTAAGCGGTCAGTGGGTGGTTTCGGTGCGCTTCCGTTCCACCGAGTAAAAGCGGATGCGGTCGCCGCGGAACATAAGGTCCACCTCTGCCAAGGGGCCGTTGCGGTGCTTGGCGATGCGCAGTTTGGTGGCAATCTGCTCGCCCCAGGTCGTCTGGTCGCCGTCTTCGCGGTACAAAAACATCACCACGTCCGCATCCTGTTCAATCGAGCCGGACTCCCGCAGATCCGAAAGCTCCGGTATCCGCGTACCGCGGGATTCCACCGCCCGGGAAAGCTGCGAACAAGCCAACACCGGCAGCCGCAGCTCGCGCGCCAAATTTTTCAGGCTTTGGGAGATGATGGACACCTCCTGCACGCGGTTGTCATAATGCCTGCCGCTGTCGGCAAGCTGCAAATAGTCAACGATAATAAGTTTTACCCCGTGCTCCACCTGAAGCCTGCGGGCTTTGGTGCGCATCTCAATAATATTGAGGCCCGGCGTGTCATCGATAAAAAGCGGCGCTTCGGCAAGCTCTCCCATCGCCTCGGACAGCCGGGTAAAGTCATCATCGGACAGTTTGCCGGTTTTCAAGCGCCACGCATCGATATCCGCCTGGGAGACAAGTAAACGGTCCACCAACTCTTCTTTGCTCATTTCGAGCGAAAAAATCCCAACCGGAATTTTTTCTTTCACCGCCACGTGCTGGGCGATGTTCAAAACCATCGCGGTTTTCCCCGTTCCCGGCCGTGCGGCAAGGATAAGGAGGTTGGCATCCTGCATGCCGGCAAGCTTGTTGTCCAAATCGATAAACCCGGTCGGCACACCGCGCAGTCCCCCTGCCCGCTTATGCAGTTCGTCCAGCCGGTCAAATGATGCAGCGAGTGCGTCTTTAATGGGGATAAAGTCACGCCGCATCGCCTGCTGGGAAATGGCGAACAGTTCCTGCTCCGCACTGTCCACGATTTCCTGGGCGCTCCCCTGTTCTTTAAATGCAAGCTCCGTAATTTTCGCCGCAGCCCCCACCAGTTGGCGCTTGGTAAAATGCTCCTGCACGATGCGGCCGTAGCGCTCGGCATGGGCGCTCGTGGGTACGACGTTAATAAGGTCAGAAAGGGCCGATGCGCCGCCCGCGTCTTTGAGTTTACCCTGTTTCTTCAGCTGTGCGGTGACGGTAACGACGTCGATGGGCTCGTGTGCCTCGTACAGCTCCATCATCGCGCTAAAGATAAACCCGTAGCTCTCGTGGTAAAAATGGTTTGGCCGCAAAAACTCGGCCACGTCCACCATGGCGTCTTTATCGATGAGCATTGCGCCCAAGAC
>JACREP010000059.1 GCA_016218185.1 Candidatus Gottesmanbacteria bacterium
GAGACGACAATACCACCACGGCGGCCGAGCTCTTCCTTTACAACCCGCGCCTGCTTCTCACCCAGCCCGAGGCCATGAAGGACCTGCGCATCTTCTGGCAGGAGGTAGCGCCGTAGGAGGTTGTGCGTATGACGTATTGTCTTTACAATAGTAACTGTATGAGAAAACAGAGTGCAGAAGAAGGGCAGTCAGGACAGATAGTGCTGGTCGCCCTTCTGGTTTTGACCATAGCCCTTACCATTGCGCTTTCCGTAATTGGCAGAACGACGACGGATGTCATGATTACCAGCGACCTGGAGGAATCGGCGCGGGCGTTTAATGCCGCGGAAGCTGGGATTGAGCAGACGCTCAAAAGCGGGATCGGCGGGGCCGCAGTGCTTTCTTCCGGCTCTTCTTATACCACAACTGTTTCCTCGGTGGGGGGCGCAGTCGGCGTGTATGAGTTTCCCCAAAAGACCCTGCGCGATGTTACGGAAACGCTTTGGCTGGTTTCCCATAACGCGGACGGGACGATTGCTGAAACACCCACATACACTAATGCGTCGCTTGATGTTTGTTGGGGTACCGATGGAACACCGGCAATTGCCGCATCAATTCTCTATAAGCAAAGCGGAAATTATCGCGTAGCCAGAGTCGCCTATGATCCGGATGCGACGCGCAGGGCAACCAATAATTTCAGCGCCCCCACTGCTGCCTCGGGAGGCTGCGGCAACGCATCGATGTACCAAGCCACGCTTACATTTTCCGACCTGGGCATTACCCCGGCCGCGGACACCATCATTATGGTGCGCGTACGTCCGCTCTATAGCGAGACGCAGCTGGCGACCCAGGCATCGCAGGTGCTTCCGCTGCAGGGGAGCAAAGTGGAATCAATCGGCGCTACCGGTACGGGCATTACGCGAAAAGTTATGGTATATCGAACATTTCGGGCTGCTTCAAGCGTATTTGATAATGCAGTATTTAGCCAGGGATCGTTTAGTCACTAACCCTATGAATACAACCGTCGGACTTGATATCGGATCACACAGCATTAAACTCGTTGAATTGTCAAAAGACAAAAACGGGCTTACCGTCCGGGCCGCAGGAAGCTGTCCTACGCCCCCGAAATCACTCACCTCGGCCATCTCTGCGGATCAGGAGGCACTGGCGATTGCCATCAAAAAGCTTTTTGCTGACTGCGGGGTGACCAATCGGGAAGTGGCCATTGCCCTCCCCGAGTCACAGGTCATCACCCGCGTGCTTGAAGATGTGCCGCAATTATCTGCCAGAGAACTGACCTCCGCCATCCAATGGGAAGCCGAGCAATACATTCCCCTTCCGCTTGCACAGGTGAACGTGGACTTTACGATTCTTCGTGACGCAAAACAAACCGGAACGAATAAAATGGAAGTGCTTTTGGTTGCCGCCCCCAAAGTGCTTATAGAAAAATATGTTCACATATTGGAATTGGCGGACGTGACGATTGTAGAAGCGGAAACGGAGATTATCGCTGCATCGCGGGCATTGGTGCGAACCGTTCCAACGGTCAAAACCGTGATGGTCGTTTCGCTGGGCGCCCAGACAACGGATTTGGCGATCCTCCACGGCGGCGTGCTTGCATTTACCCGATCCATAAGTGCCGGCGGAGAAGCGCTGTCCCGGGCTGTAGCGCAGGGGTTGGATTTTGAACCTGCGCAGGCAGAAGAATTTAAAAGAACCTACGGAGTAGAACAGGATAAGTTGGAAGGGAAAATTGTTGCCGCGACCAAACCGGTTATGGATACTATTGTTTCGGAAATGACCAGGGCAATAGCCTTTTATCAGGAAAAATATAAAGGCGAGAGGGTGGAAACCGTGCTTCTTTCGGGCGGCACCGCGCGGCTTCCGGGCATGGTAGTGCTTATTGCCAAAGCGCTGGAGATTGAGGCTCAGCTTGCTAATCCGTGGGTTGGAATACAAAAAGGGTCTCAGTTTGCGGCACTGGATGCCGAGGGAGCCGTGTTTAGCGTTGCGGTGGGATTAGCCCTTCGTTGACTCAGGGTAAACCCTTCGTTGACTCAGGGTAAACCCTTCGTTGACTCAGGGTAAACCCTTCGGTAACTCTTATGACCAATACGATAAATCTTTTACAAACGAAAACCGGGAATACGGCGCAATTTCTGATGTGGGAGCAGAAGTTGCGATCGGTGAGCATCGGCGCTGTGCTTGCACTTTTTTCCATTGGTCTGGTTGCGGCTGCATCCTATGGTGTGCTTCGCTGGGAGCGAAGTACCCTTGAAGAAACCAGGGCGCGTCTTATCCAGGACATCAGCCGGCAGCGAACGAAAGAAGGACTTCTGTTGTTGACAAAGCAACGTGCGGGAATCGTATCAAATATATTGGCTTCGCAGCGTGACGCTTCGCTCATTTTGGATACGGTCGCCACCATTGCCGTCCCGGAGCAAGTGCAGACGATAACCCTTGATGAGAAAGGGCAGGTTCGGCTGGCGATAAAAGCGGAAAGTATTGGGGCTGCAGCGGCAATCGTTGCGGGCATTATAGGACAGGCACAGGAGAAGCGCATAGTCAATCCACAATTGGTGGGGTTGTCACTTGGGAAAGATCGGACTATCCAAATGACAATTGCATTTGTACAAAGCAAATAAAGAATGCCATGATGATCACCATAAAACGTTTTTTTCGAACATATAAAGGGATAATCCCCGCCGTGTTACTGCTCGTTTTTTCAGCAGCGGGTTTTATGTATGGAGTGGTTCCGGCAGGGCGTACGGTATGGCAGCTGGTGTCTGAACGAGAAACGGTACAAAGAGAAGTTGCCGGATTGCGCAAGAAATCCGAAACACTTGGCGGCTTGGATGAAGAAACGCTGCGGACGGAGCTGTTGCTTTTGACAAGTGCCGTGCCGGGGGATAAATCTATTCCTACGGTATTTACGACACTGGAAGAGGTCGCACGGGAGAGTAGTATTGGATTGGCTGCCGTTTCCGTTGCCAATCCGGGGTTGTTAGCTACGGAATCAGCCAAAAAGCAAAATACCGAGGAGCGCAAGCTCGGCAGCAGCATCGTGCCGGTTTCGGTTTCTGCCGAAGGGACGATTGATCAGCTCCGTAATTTTTTCAAACGTGCAGTTTCGGTACGCAGGCTCCTTCGGATTCGGTTTTTCGATGTGACACTTCTGTCGGCTAATCACGCAGTAGTCCATGCAGGACTGGATGCATTTTTTTCACCCACTTCGACAACTTTGGGAGACGTAAAGGCTCTCCTTGAGCCTCTGACGAATGCGGAAGAATCGCTCCTCACGAAGATATCGGGCTTTCCTGCCGGAATTTTTGAGACGTCCGCGGAACTTCCTCTTTCGCCACTCACCCGCGATCCCTTTTCTTTGTAAGAGTGAGATCCGGCCGGCGGGTTCTGGTTCGCATCCGTGCCTGGTCTTTGCGCCATGATTCAATTTTTTTGTGATTGCCTGATAAAAGAACCTCAGGGACACGCATGCCTTTGTAGGTCTCTGGACGCGTATATTGCGGATATTCAAGGATGGGGTTGTTAGAAGAAAACGATTCTCGTTGTGTCGCCTCGGGTTTTTTCAGTACACCGGGAAGAAGGCGGCTAACGCTGTCGACAAGGACCATTGCCGGAATTTCGCCGCCCGTGGTGACGTAGTCGCCGATTGAAATTTCCTCATCCACGAGACCGCGGATTCGTTCGTCCACACCCTCGTAATGTCCGCAAAGGAGAATGAGGTGGTCAAGATGACTTAATTCTTGGGCTTTTGCCTGGGTGTACGGAGTTCCTTGCGGGTCAAGTAAAATAGTTTTACATTTGGCATTTAGCATTTGGCATTTAGCATTTTCAATTGCCCGGTCGACCACATCGACCCGCAATACCATCCCCGCCCCCCCGCCGTACGGGTGGTCATCCACACTTTTATACGAATCAGAGGCAAAGTCGCGGATGTTGACGAAGTCGACGGTTACGTTGCCCTTTTCTTGCGCTCGCCTGACGATGGAGTAGTCAAAGGGGCCGGTGAACATTTCGGGGAAGAGCGTAAGAATGGTAACATGCATAATCTACAATTGTAGATTGTTTTATTCGGCAATCGTCACATCCACGTAGATGCCATGCTTGGTTGCGATGAGCTTGATAAGGTCGCGGAGAGCCTTGATGATCCGGCCGCTCTTGCCGATCACTTTACCCATGTCGTCCGGGTGGACATGGATGGTTAACGTCACGCGCGATTCCTCTCCTTCGGTTTCTTCAATAGAAACATCCTCAGGGTGATCAACGATTTTAGTAATAAGGAATTGGAGCGTATCCTTCATGGGCGTTCAAGAAGTTTTTGGACGGTACTCGTGAGTTTTGCTCCCTGGGAGACCCAATAGGTGATGCGCTCCCGTTTGACGGAAAGTTGCGCCGGTTTGATGAGCGGATTATAGAAGCCCAGGATTTCAATCGCTTGGCCGTCGCGGCGTTTGCCTTCCTCAATGGCGATGATGCGGTAGGTTTTTCTGTTTTTTGTGCCGGTTTGAGAGAGCCGAATTTTTACCATACTTCCCGATGATATCAAATTTTACCCATATCGGCAAGAGCTTGGCGCGCCGCAGCCTGCTCGGCTTCTTGCTTGGATTTTCCTAAACCCTGGCTTATCGCCTTTTGTCCCACGACCGCCTCTACCCAAAATGTTTTGGCGTGATCCGGACCTTCGCTTTTCACGACGCGGTAGACGGGAGAAATTTTACTGTGTTCCTGCACGATTTCCTGAAGCAAACTTTTATAATCCACATACGACTTTTTTTCAATGATCTGGGCAGTTTTGGCAAACAGATGCTCCTGGAGGAATATATTGGCTTTCTTACTCCCTTGGTCCAGGTATATGGCTCCGAGGAGCGCTTCAAAACAGTCGGCCAAGAGTGACGTGTTTGTCCTGCCGCCGGAATCTTCTTCGCCGTGACTTAAAAACAGGAGGTCGCCCAGGCCGATAGTCTTGGCCACATCTGCCAGACTTTCAGTTTTAACAAGGCTTGAACGGATGTTGGTCAGTATTCCTTCCGGATAGTGCGGGTAAGTTTTGTACAAAAAATCTGATGTCAAAAATGACAGTACCGCATCGCCCAAAAACTCAAGCCGCTCATTGGAAGATTTGAGGTGACGCGCTTCGTTGAGGTAGGAACGATGAACGAAGGCCTGATGGAGCAGGTTTACGTCCTTAAATTGTATGCCGATAGTTTGTTGGAGTTCGTCAAACGTCATATCATCTTGTCATTGCGAGCCGAACGAAGTGAGGCGTGGCAATCTCATTTGTGAGGAGAGATTGCTTCGTCGCTTACGCTCCTCGCAATGACAAATCATTTTTCAGTATCGTTCCCAACACGCCGTTGACGAATTTGGGGCTGTTATCCCCGCCGAATTCCTTTGCCAGTTCGATGGCCTCATCAATGACGACCTTTGGCGGCTGGCTTTTTTCCATGAGAAGCTCATATGCTGCGAGGCGCAAAACAGCCAGGTCAATTTTTGCAATTTTGGAAACCGGCCATTCGGGAGCTGCAGTCTGAATGGCACTGTCCAGTTTCGGTAACGCATCAAAGATTTGTTTTGTTTGCTCTGCAGCCTGTTCGTGTTGAAAACTACCAGCAAATAATTGCTGCATGAGTTCAATGCGGTGTTGATGCCGAGGATCTAGAGGAGTTTTCATGAATATGCGTCAACGTATTGATGTGTCAATGCGTCAGGGTTTGGCGATGACGCGCTGATGCATTAATGCCTTAGATTTTTTTTGTTTTTATCGCTTTCTGCTTCACTACTTCTTTTCCGCCGTAATATCCGCAGTTTTTACACACGCGGTGCGCAAGTACTGGTTTGCCGCAGTTTTTACACGCCATAAGTCCCAGAAGTGTGAGTTTAATAGCGGCTTTTCGTTTGCCTCCGCGGCGGGTAGAATGACGTCTTTTTGGTAAGGGAGCCATACGGTAAGAAAATCCAAAATCCTAAATCCAAATGTCAAAATTTGGCATTTGAACTTTGGATTTTGAGCTTGTCAGTCTTGACTGACCTGTACTATTGTATCGCGTTTGAGCTTTTCTCTCAAGAGGGGGAAGTGGGAAAGGGTTGGGTCCGACTTGAAGATCTCGCCTGCTGCGCTTTGGACCTCCCGGATAAGACCCGTATCGCGAAACGAAGCGAACTTGAGGATCGGGACGCCGTGTTGTTTCGTACCGAATAGTTCTCCGGGTCCCCGGAGCTTCAGATCCACTTCGGCAAGCTCCGGTCCGTTATGGATGGTTTCCAGTGCCTTGAGCCGTTTGATCGTAGCATCATCCTCACTTTCGGTGAAAAGTAAACAGTAAGAATCCAAGACTCCCCTGCCCACACGTCCGCGCAGTTGATGAAGCTGGGAGAGACCAAACCGGTCTGCTGCCTCGATAAGCATGATGGTTGCGTTGGGAATATCGATGCCGACCTCGACCACCGGCGTTGTGACAAGAATATCTACTTTCCCGGACCGAAACGTATCCAACGCTTTAGTTTTTTCTGCCGCCTTCATGCGGCCGTGAAGGAGGGCAAGATGAAGGTCCGGAAAGATTTGTTTTTTGAGCGTGTCATATTCCTTGGTTGCTGCTTTGACTGTTTGGAGCGTTTCGGATTCCTCGATCAACGGACAGATGATAAATGTCTGGCCGTGATTGCCCTTCAGTTGTTTCTTGATCCAACTGTAGGCGGCCTCGCGTTTTTCTTTTGGTACGACCCATGTTTTGACGCGCTTGCGGCCTATGGGCATTTGATGAAGGACAGAGAGGCTCAAATTGCCGTAGACCGTAAGGGCAACCGTACGAGGAATGGGTGTGGCGGTCATGGTAAGAAGATGCGGGGTTTTGGCAGTTTGCGCTTTTTCGCGAATCAAGAGTCTTTGGTTGACGCCAAAACGCTGCTGTTCATCGATCACGATGAGGCCAACGTTATCGAAGTTGATTGATTCAGAAAGGAGCGCATGGGTGCCGACGAGAATATCAAACTTTTCTTCCTTGTCATTCCCGCCCCGTAACGGGGTACGGGGTAAACTCCGGCGGGAATCCAGTCCCCTTTTTGACACCACCAACCCAACGCCAACACCCAAGGGTTTAAAAAGTTGTGAAATAGTGTTGTAGTGTTGTTCCGCCAATATTTGCGTTGGAGCCATGAGGACTGATTGATAGCCGCGTCGGAAGGTAGCATACATGGCAATTGCCGCAACCACGGTTTTTCCGGAGCCCACATCTCCTTCAAGCAATCGGTTCATAGGAAACGGTTTGGCAAGGTCGTTAAGTATTTCCGCAACTGTCTGTTTTTGATCACCGGTTAATTGAAACGCTAGCGAGCTGATAAATGATACAAGTTCTTCTGAGGGTAACAGTATTGAATCCGCCTGTTGCGTGGTTTCCCATATCCGTTTTTGCTCCAGTGCCGTAAGTACGAGAAACAGAAACTCATCGAATGCCAGCCTGTGACGTGCCGCCGCAGCAGTTGTTGTATCAGTTGGGTAATGAATTTGTTCAATAGATTTTTGGATTGCCATGAGGCGATATGTAGAAAGAATTGAGTCAGGAAGGTACTCGAACAGTTGAGTTATGCATTGTTCAAGGATAAAAGCGATCCGGCCGCGCAGCCACTTGGACGTGACGCCAACGGTTTCCGGATAGATGGGTACAAGCCGGCTGGTATGAAGGCTTTCAGTTTGGCTGATAGAGAAGGATCGCATACTTCCGTCCATGGAAGTATGCGATCCTTCTGTTTTTTCATATACTGGTGAGGTCATCACGATTTTGTGGCCGAACCAGTCGATTTTACCTGCAAGTCTGGCTTGCGTGCCAACCGGCAATGTACGCACTAGGAACGGCTGGTTAAACCAGATGACATCAATACTGCCTGTTTCATCCGTAAGCTGTGCCTGCTGGAGCTTTTTGCCGGATTTGGTAAATGCGTTGCGAAATGCCGTAATCTCTCCTCCTACAGTGACTGTTTCTCCGGGTTGCACGCGGGCGATGGGAGAGATAAGGGAGAAGTCGTCATAGCGGAACGGCGGGTAAAATAAGAGATCTTTAACGGTTCGAATGCCCAAGGTATCAAGCCGACCGGCCATCACCGGGCCCACACCGGGCACATAGCGGATAGGCGTATCGAGTTTCAGCTCCATGAGGCTATTATACTCTACTGTTTGTCATTGCGAGACCGTTCTGCAGGCGTTGCAATCTCTCAAAATAGATCGCCACGCCCTTCGGGCTCGCGATGACAATGTGTTATATCCCACCGGCCAAAAGCGGGAGGAGCGAAGTGGCGATAAGCGCAAGAGACGCAATAACCACGATGATTTTCCAGACTTTCTCGTGTTTTCTGAAAAAATTCATACTATTCTCCCTGTCATTGCGAGACCGTTCTGCAGGCGTTGCAATCTTTCTTTTACTATTTTTCTATTTTAACAGCTTTGCGCCCTACCTCAAGTATTTCTCCTGGTTTAAATTTTGTGAATTCTTTCGGAATAGTTACAAGTAAGCCATTACGCTTGACCGCGTTTTGTTCAATTAGTCTTTTTGCTTCGGATTTACTTGATGCGAGACCAAAGGCAACAATCGCATCGGCAACAGTAGCGCCGGATGGCAGCGCTGCGTTGGAAACCAGAGGTAGGCTCGCTTGTGAAACATTTCTATTTTGGAATCTGGTTTCAAACTCTTTCTGCGCGATTTTTGCCGAAGCATCATCGTTAAATTGCTTCGTAAGCTCAAATGCAAGTTGTTTCTTGAATGCCATGGGATTTTCTCCCCTCTCCATTTTCTCTTTGATCTTTTTAATCTCTTCTATCGGCGTATCGGTTAATAGCGTAAAGCACGGAATGATGGCATCGTCTCCCAATGCCATTACCTTGCCAAAAAATTCATTCGGCGGATCTGTGATGCCGATGACATTGCCCTCGGTCTTGCCGATTTTTACACCTTTTGCATCCGTCAGGAGCGGTACCGTCATGACGAATTTTTCTTTGTGCAAGATTTGGGAAACGAGCTTTCTGCCCGCCAGCATATTAAACGTTTGATCCGTTCCGCCCAGTTCGAGATCAACTTCCATCGCAACAGAGTCGTAGCCCTGCATGAGCGGGTAGAAAAATTCATGGAGTCCGATATCATCTTTTCGCTTGATGCGCTCTTGAAACATGTTGCGCTCAATCATCTGCTGCACGGTGAAGTGTGAGGCGATGTCAATGAGTTCCTCAAACGTGAGTTTGGATAACCACTCATTATTAAATTTAATTTCCACCGGGTTTTTCCCATCGAAGCGGAGGATTTTGGAAGCCTGCGTTTGGTAATTTTTGGCGTTGGTAAGCACTTCTTCGCGCGTCATTTTTTTGCGTTGGCTCCCCTTCCCCGACGGATCGCCGATTAAACCCGTGAAATCACCGATGAGGAAAATCACGTGGTGGCCCAGCTCCTGAAATTGCCGAAGCTTGCGCATGGCAACGGCATGTCCGATATGCAGTTGGTTGCCGCTGGGGTCAAACCCCTGGTACAGCCTCAACTTCTTGCCGCTTCGCAGCACTTTCTCCAGTGCCTCGCGGCTGGGGTAGATCTTGTCAACACCTCTGGTTAATAAATTTTTGATCGCGTCCATAAATACTCCTTTACTATACCACACTGCCACGTTACTGCGTAGCGATGTTGAGTATGAACTGAATTTTTTGTTCAAGTGTCATCGAAGGCAGTTTGACAAAAAGTTTTTCAAATAAGCGAACGATATCAGCAAGATGTCCCCTTACTCTGTTACACGATTTGGTTCCCCATCGTGTTTCGGCCTCACAAAATCTCTGAGACACGTCTTCCTGGGGTTGTATCAACACTCGATGTTCTCGCTCAATCGTAATGTATGGAGAAGCTTTTGGCTTGTTTGGGTCAAACGTCCTGCCTGCGCAGCTAAACATGAAGGAGATAGGAATTTTTTGAATTGAGAGTAACTGCGTATCAAAAAATCTCTCATCATGCCCGGAAGGTTTGGGAGAATTATCAATAGTCCAGCCGAGCTTTATTCCAAGATTTTTGTGACGCGATAGCCAGATGACGTCCGCAAGTTCTTGACGAAGGTATGGATTTTCTAAAGGTGGAAGTTGCTCAAGCACAGA